>JBKJOR010000044.1:0-3930 GCA_046595575.1 Pyrinomonadaceae bacterium
CGCGATTTTACGCAATTGTTGGCGACCGTTCCTGGTTCGGTTCAAACCACCAATCAATTTCAGACCAGCATAAACGGTATTCCGTCGACCTTTGGCGGCTCCAGCGTCCTGGTTGATGGCATCGATGCCGGCCGCGTCGATCTTAACGGTACGTCGAATGTTCTTGGCCGCATCGAGTCGCGCATCAATCGAGTGAGCATGGATAGCGTGCAAGAAGTGCAAGTGCTCGAGCAGAATTACTCTGCCCAATACGGCCAGGCGATCGGAGCCGTTATCAATCCGATCACGAAATCCGGCGGGAACGATTTTCACGGAAGTATCTTCGAATTCTTTAGGAACGAAGCTTTGGATTCCGAAGACTATTTCGCGGGCAAGCAAAAATTCCGGCTGAACCAGTTTGGCGGAAACATTAGCGGCCCTATTAAAAAAGATCGACTATTTTTCTTCGCCAACTACGAGGGAGTGAGACAAACCCGAGGTATCTTCTTCAGGACGCTGGTGCCGACGCCTGCGTTTCGCGCGACGTTCGTGCCGTCGATCCGTCCTATCCTGGATACGGTGCCGCTGCCCACAGCTCCGTTTTTTCCGACTGGCAGCGTGATTCCGGATCCGAATCGAGGAATTTACGAAGCAACGCGCGACAGCGATCTCCGCGAGGACACAGGTTCAGTGAAGGTCGACTGGAATCAATCGGATAGAAGCCAATTCTCGGTCCGGTATAACATCAACGACTCGGAGACCGAGGTTCCGTACGGCGTTGCAAGCGATCAGATCGCACCCGGAACTCTGACAGTCCAACTTTTCAAAGCGTCGCATAACTACACGCTTTCACCGACCGCGGTAAACGAGTTTGCGTTCGGCATCAAC
Source organism: Pyrinomonadaceae bacterium (assembly GCA_046595575.1). GTDB lineage: Bacteria > Acidobacteriota > Blastocatellia > Pyrinomonadales > Pyrinomonadaceae > OLB17. The sequence goes on from JBKJOR010000044.1 coordinate 868, forward strand.
CACAACAAAACGAATCCGAGCGCGGGACCCTCCACCTTGCCGAGGTTCGACCTATCCTTTGTCGATGGAGCACTCGCAGTACCGGGGCCGGCGCAGTTCAATCAGTTCCGTACCGGAGCTGTATACCATTTCCTCGACACGCTGAGCCTCGTTCGCGGAGATCATTCTTTCAAGGCCGGTGTCGACATCAGGTTAAATCGTCGGTCCGCCGAATCTCTGACGCAGGATTCGCTAATCTTTTTCGGATTGAACGATCTGGCGTCTAACTCCCCGTTCGTGATCTCACGCAACGGTCACCCAAAGCTCGATTACGCGAATGAGAATTTCTCGTTTTTCTTCCAGGATGACTGGAAGGCCCATCCGCGACTCACACTCAACCTCGGATTGCGTTACGACGTGAGCACTGTCAGTCGTGAAGCTGAGGGTAGGTTACAAAATTTCGATATAGGTACTCTCGCGTTCACCCCGATGGGCGAGAAGTTGCACAAGATGGATACGAACAATCTTGGTCCGCGTGTCGGGTTCGCGTTCGATGTGTTTGGAAATCAAAAACGGTGCTCCGCGGCGGCTACGGAATCTTTTACAACCGTGAGTTGCCCGCGAGTTTCGGATCTCCGCACGCGAACACGTTCAATCCGATCTCGGTAAATGTTTTTCAGTGGTTTTTCTGTGCAAACGGCGGTCCGACGTTCGCGTATCCGGTCGATTCCCGGGTCTTTAATTGTGGAGTGCCCGATGCTTTCTACATTGAAGACGACATACAGACGGCGATGGCTCAGCAGTGGTCACTGAACATTCAACAGGATCTCGGAATAGGAACCTTGCAAGTCGGTTACGTAGGTAACCACGTCTCTCATCTTCTGACCGACGGCGTCGTATCACCGAGGAATATCAATCGGGCAAACTCGGCAGGCGTCAGGCCGTTGTCCGGAAACTTCGGGAATATATTTGTGGTCGGTGGATATCCGGAATCGAACTATAACTCGATGCAGGTAAACTTCCGTCGGAACCTTTCTAAGGGGCTGCGATTCAACGCGAACTACACCTGGTCGCACACGATCGATAACGTGGCCGGATTCTTTAAGGACTATCAAGACCCGAACAACATAGCTAATGACCGAGCGAGCAGCGACCAGGATGTTCGTCACAATTTCAGCATGGACGCCGGGTACGAACTCGCCTTTCGTGACTGGTTCGGCGACGGCCCACGCTGGCTGATCGATGGTTGGAATGTGAACGCGATCGCACAAGCGAGAAGTGGCTTACCTGTGAACGTAACAGTTTCAGGCGGCGTTTTCGGCGGCTTCTCTTTCCGCCCCAATGTCGTTCAAGGAGTTGATCCTTATGCGCCGACTAGTGCAACGTGCTCCAGCCGGAGTCTGCCAAGGTGCCAGTTCAATCCTGCCGCTTTCGTGAACGCGGGTGCCGACAGGTTTGGCAATGCAGGTCGCAATATCTTGCGGGGACCGAATTTCGCGCAACTGGATCTTTCGATAGGCAAGCTGACCCGTATAACTGAAACGACCTCGCTCCAGTTGAGGCTCGAGATCTTTAATCTGACGGATCGCGTAAACTTTGCGGATCCTTCGGGCGGACTGATCTGTTCGGACAGCAATACGTTTAACCCATGTGCGTTTTTCGGAGAGAGTACGTCGACGGTCGGTAACCAGCTTGGTGGGTTACTTGGTTTTGGCGGTCCACGACAGATCCAGTTGTCGGCGCGGTTCAATTTCTAGTCGGACGGACGAACACGAGCGGTAGATCGAGGGAAGGCATGCGCAAGACAATAAATCTAGTTTTTGCATTTTATGTTTTGGGAACGCTGCTCTCCCTCGATCTTATAGGCCAAGGCAAAATCCCGGCCAGCCCGATAAAAACGATTTACGTCGTTCCTTCGTCGCACTACGATTTCGGATTCGTCGAACCACCGAGCGCGATCCGCGAACGCGCCGCACGGCATATCGACGAGGTGATTCGCGTAGCCGAAGCAAATAAGAATTTTCGCTGGACGATCGAAAGTGTCTGGCAGGTGAACGAGTGGCTGAAGCGTCAGAAAAAACCGTCATCGGTTTTGCCAAAGGACAAAGCGAAGATCGCCCGTTTGATGAACCTGATCAAATCCGGACAGGTCGTATTGTCGACGGCGTGGGGCAGCATGCACACAGACTATATGGGTGCCGAGGAACTTAATCGCCTTAACTACGATTTCGTTCGGTTGCAGAAGTCCTATGGCATAACTTCAGAGGTCGCCTACATGAATGACGTGCCCGGCCATCCGATGCCGATCGCGTCAATGCTCGCTTCTGGAGGAACCAAATATCTTGTCACAGGTGCGAATACTTTCATTGGCAACGCCACCGATCTTGCTCCTGGGAAGGTACCGTTCTATTGGGAAGCTCCGGACGGGAACAAGGTGCTGCTCTGGATCAGCCAGGGAAATCGCGGTGCTTATGTCGAAGCGTTCACGCAATACTATCTCGATCCGTACTCCGTCGATCCTTACACGGATCGAAAGCCGTTCGACATGTTCAATCCCGATCTCGCCGGTAAAAAGTCGGACATCGAGATGATGGAGATCGGCGTCACCGATCTTCTCAACAACTACAACAAAGCAGGCTACAAGTACGACGCCGTAATGGCCATGTACGCTCACGATTTCATCGAGCCCGACTCGGTGCTCAATCTGGAGCGTGCCGCCAAGCTGTGGAACTCGAAGCATGACGAGGTAAAGATCCGGATCGCGACGTCACCTGAGTTTTTCAAATACATTGAAGGGAAGTACGCTGCGCAGATACCGACACATCGGGGAGAATGGTCGGGTCTCTGGTCGGAAGCAAAGACTGCATCGCCGCGGATCAGCGCGACTGGCCGGTATGTTCACGACCACGCACCAGCAGCGGAAACACTTTGGAGCGCGTTAGCGATGACGCGTAGGCTCCCGGTGCCAATCGGAAATTTTACTCAGATTTATGACCTGATGTTTACGTATGACGAGCACAGCGGAGCCGGAAACACGGGCTGGCCTCAACTTAATAGCAGCGAGCCGCTCCGGCAGCAGAATCG
>JBKJOR010000163.1:0-15103 GCA_046595575.1 Pyrinomonadaceae bacterium
GTTACCAGCCCGGCCTTCGACCTTCGCGTTAACGGACACATTGTTCTGTATCCCATCGATCGACTGGACCTCGATCGTGAGGCTGTATTGACCACGCGACCAAGCTGTATCGGCAAAATTAAGGATTCCGTACCTATTCAGTTCGTTCTGGGTAATAACGGGACCCTTCGAAAATACGAAGGGCTGAGTGATGATGATTCCGTCCGTAAGCCGCGAGGACGCCTCGTCGACAACCATCTTTCGCTCCTTCAGCGCTTGAATGATCGTCCCTACCAGCACGTCCCGACGGGAATTCATTTTGTAGGGATTTGGAAGTCGGTCGCGGACCTGCGTCTTACCTTTGCCCCAGTCGAAAGAGCGCGTTACATCGGAGCTCCGAGTGGTCGTCTTGTTGGAGTCTTCTTTTATCTTCTGGGTCTGTGTATCGATGCCTTTTTGTGCAGAGGCCCCACCGATACCCAGGATCAGAATCGTGAAGAATGCGAACTTGATGTTGAAGCAGCGAGAGTGCATACAAAAAATATAACTTATGTCGCCCTTAAAACTGAATGTAAGATGAACGAATAAAAAGAATGGTTGTAACACTGCATTTAGTCGGGGCGGGCGTCTGAGCGTTGTATTTCGATCAGCATGAGGTGTTTGAGGTACGTATTGTGAGCTGCAAAGTACGCGATGCAAAACCCTGCGAACCCATCAAGAAAACCCAGTTTTAATAAGTATGCTCGAACAAAGGCAAAGCAGGAGGAGAAAACCGCTTGGACAGGTGAAGTTCGGCGTCCCTCCTCGAACATCTTCCGTGCCCCGAGGGGGGCATAGCGGTCTGCAATCATCCTTTGATGATGAGACGCACTCTCCACCGTATAGTGGATAATGTCACTCCTGAGGCGGCCAACCGGAGCACCTAGGTCCATCTTGACGGATTCATGGATCACCGCCCCGTTCCATCGCCCCCTTTGTCTATTGAACAGACGTAGCTGGAGGTCCGGGTACCAGCCGCCGTGTTTGATAGGCTTTTCCATGTAATACGAGAGACGCGGAATCCTGTAACCATCGGCCGGAGTGCCATGTTGCTGGAGATCTTGAATCTCGCTCTTAAGCGCCTCCGAGACACGCTCGTCAGCATCGAGACTGAGTATCCAGTCGTGCGTCGCGCGATCCGTCGCGAACTGTTTCTGAGCGGAAAAGCCGGGCCAGGGATTCGTTATGACCGTAGCACCGAGGGACTCGGCGATCTCACGCGTCCTGTCCCCACTCTCCGAATCAACAACCAGAATCTCATCCGTCCACGCTACGGAGCGGATCGCGTCCTCGATATTCTTCTCCTCGTTGAAGGAAATAATGACGGCGGAGATCTTCACGCTGACGATTGTAGAAGGAAAGTCAGGAAAAGAAAAAAGCCCACCATGACGGCAGGCTATATCAAACGGTTGAATCAGTTCACCCTAGTTGCTGTCGGTTGGCGAGACGACCTGAATATTATTCAACTGGAAGGTCGTCGACGTCGCCCGCTGCAGATCGGCGATCGCCTTGTTGTAATCCGTCTCCGATCGGATCTCTGAGTTCCGTGCGTTCGTCAATGCATTTTCACGCTGAAACAATAGAAACGTGGTCGACCTGCCCGAATCGAATAGCGCACGTTCGCCTTTTAAAAGTTCTTCCGCGTTTTCGCGGGCACGGCGGGCCGACAGGACTCGCTGGCGTGCAGTCTCGACGGCCTGAACAGAATTACGCACTTCGACAATCACAACCTGTTCTTGTGCCCTCGTCTGCGTTGCGATCTGATTCTCAAGAATTCGTGCCCCGGCAAGTCCGGCCTTTGCCGTTCGATTGCGGAACGGAAAAGAGATCGTCAAGCCGACCGAATAATTCGGAGCGTCACTGCGGAACACGTTCGCGAGTGAGCGGCCGAATCCTCCTACAAGAAACGATGGGGTCCCGGGCACCGCAACGAAACTCTGGTTTATTATCGGCATATTAGCAGCAGCTAGGAGCGGGTTGAGGCGGGTACGGAGTGTTTCATCATTCCCGGCAAACTGTGGCGAAAGGAACGACTCGGACGACGCACCCCCGAGTGACAATCCGTCAAGTGAAAAGGTAGTGTTCAGGTCAATCTGTGGTTTTGTCTGGTCTTTGAAGTAGGCGACATCGACCTTGTTAATGTCCGACGCGAGCTTCAACCGGCGAAGTTCGTAACGATTGTCCATCGCGTCCTTGATCGCCGAGTCTAAATTTACCGCGTCGAGGCTGAACGCAGGCCTGTCCGTTGGAACATAAGTCGAAGTCCATTCGGCATTGGTCGCATCTCGAAGAACAAGTTGCTTAAGAGTGTTCTCGGTTATCGAGACCAGTTGTGTAGCAAGAAGAAGGTCACTTTCGCGATTCGCCAGTTCCGTCTCGACTTCCCATCGCGCTAAAGGAGCTGATGCCCCTGCGCTGATCCTGGCCTCGACCTGACGAAGGTTTTCGCGCGAAAGCTCCAGATTGGCCTGTCTGTTCTGCTGGTCCCTCAATGAGAAAACCAGATCCCAATAGGTACGCTGAACCTGTGCGATCGTCTCAATCGTCTGGCGTCGAAAATCCGCGTCAGTCTGCTCGAGTCGCCGTCGGGCGATCTTCAGGTTGCGACGCGTATTATCGATACGTAAATTGCGAAACAACGGTTGGGTGTAACGAAATCCAACTTGCGACGAGTAAACCGCACTGCCTCCGCTTCCGCCCAGGTTTCCAGAACTCACCTGCTGTTGAGAGAACGCGTTCTCAGTCCTTGTGTTGTTGAAAAAAGCCTGATAGTTTCCACCGCCGGATCTAAGGAAGTGGCTGACGCCCGAATTAACGTTAAAGTCATGTGTCGCGGAGTCGCTACCGGTTGTCGAGTTTCTGGTAAAAGTTGGAGTCACTGAAAACACCGGGTCGTAGAATCCGAGAATTTGCCGGATCTGGGTCTCCTGGAACCTGACGTCATCGCGAGTGATCTCTATCGTATTATTGTTCGCCAGGGCCTTACGAATCGCTTCGTCGAGCGACAACGATATCGGCTGCCCGGTTTGCACTCCTACCCGAGTAAGATCCGGACGCGACCGACGAGCGTTCGCCAAGGTCGGCGATATCTCGATAGTTCGCGTCGTTCCGAACGAAGAAATCGCTTCGGACGAAGCGGAATCGTTCTTCGCAACCTGCTCGCCCTGGGCACAGATCTCGGCCGCGCCAACCGTTGAAATGAACGCAAAGATCGTTGTGAAAAGCAGCTTTGTGCTGCGGCGGATTCTCATTATAGGATTTGCTCCGGGCTTTGATAAGCTAGTTCGGTTCAAGCAAGAAACTCAATCGGGTACTACGTCTCGCAAATTCGGATAGTTTCAACAATTTGCTGGATGCCAGTCCGTGTTCTGCTTTGCTGTTTCACCGCGATTACGGTATCGTGAACGTTCGAATATAGTACTAATTTTCGGAGGAATATCATCACGAATGGGTATCAAAGTAGGAATTAACGGCTTCGGACGCATCGGTCGCAACGTCATGCGCACCAGCCTCGGTGACAACGAAATTGATTTCGTCGCGGTAAACGATCTGACGGATACAAAGACGCTTGCGCATCTTCTGAAATACGATTCGGTGATGGGTAACCTCACTAATGAGATCTCGGCAGACGGTGACACGATCACGGTCGACGGAGATTCGTTCAAGGTGTTTTCCGAGAAGGACCCAGCGGCGATCGATTGGGCGTCTGTCGGTGCTGAGATCGTGATCGAGTCGACGGGTCGGTTCACAAAAGCCGAGGACGCGTCGAAACACCTCCGGGGGCCGGTTAAGAAAGTGATAATTTCCGCCCCTGCGAAAGGTGAGGATGTCACCATCGTGCTTGGCGTAAACGAGGATATGTATGATCCCGCCGCTCACAATATTATCTCCAATGCATCCTGCACGACGAACTGCCTGGCTCCGGTCGCAAAGGTGATCCATGAGAACTTTCAAATCAAGTACGCTCTCATGAACACGATCCACAGCTACACCAACGACCAGCAGCTTCTCGACCTTCCGCACAAGGATCTTCGTCGAGCGCGAGCAGCGGCCCTTTCGATGATCCCGACATCGACGGGAGCCGCGAAGGCAGTCGCGCTAGTTATTCCCGAACTGAAAGGAAAATTTGATGGTATATCCGTCCGGGTTCCGACACCGAACGTATCGCTCGTCGATGTTGTAATGAACGTCGAGAAGGAGACTTCGACCGAAGAGGTCAATCAACTTTTGAAGGACGCGGCGAATGCGGGCCTCAAAGGGATTCTCGCTTTCTCGGAAGAACCGCTTGTCTCGATCGACTTCCGCGGCAATCCGCATTCGTCGATAGTCGACGCGGAGAACACAAAGGTTATTGGCGGCACCATGATCAAGGTGCTGGCATGGTACGACAATGAGTGGGGCTACTCGTGCCGCGTTCGCGACCTCGTTAAGTTCATCGCTGGCAAGGGACTCTAGTTTTATTTCCTCAAGAGGTGAATTGTGGGAGCTGAGCGAACTCGCTTTTTCAGATTCCCCGCCGATTTCCCGTTGATAGCTGTGTAATCGCTAAGGGAATCCGGCCTCCTGTATAGAAGTTTTGAAATCTAATTCATCCCAACTCGTTATGAGCAAGAAGACGATTCGGGACGTTGATATCGCCGGTAAGAAAATTTTCATCCGCGTCGACTTTAACGTTCCTATCAAAGACGGAAAGATCGAAGACGACACGCGGATCCGCGGTGCTTTGCCGACGATCGAGTACGCAATTTCGAAAGGCGCTCGGATAATCCTTGCTTCGCACCTCGGTCGGCCTCTAAAAGAGAAGAAGAAAGCGGAAGAAAAGGGAACACCCTACGACCCCGCCAAGTATTCGCTGCGTCCTGTCTATGAGTATCTCCGCTCGCTGCCGGAGCTACAGGCGATGTCCGTTACTTCCGGTGACACACACGTTGGCATCAGTGATGGTACGGCCGTCGGTACGGCAGAGATGAAGAACGATCGTGTCTTTTTTGTTGACGATTGTGTCGGAGCATCCGTAGAGAGCGCGGTCAACGGACTCCTGGAGGGCCAGATACTCCTTCTCGAGAATCTCCGCCTGCACGCGGAAGAGGAGAAAAACGATCCGGCGTTCGCGAAGCAGCTCGCTTATCTGTGCGACGTCTACGTCAATGATGCGTTCGGAACCGCGCATAGAGCACACGCGTCGACTGAGGGGATTACTTACCACGTCGACACGTGCGTCGCGGGTCTTTTGATGGAAAAGGAACTCGAATTTCTGGGAAGGGCACTAGATCATCCGGAGAGGCCATTCGTCGCGATCCTCGGAGGGGCGAAGGTGTCGGACAAGATCCCGGTGATCGAATCGCTGATAGAGCGGAAGGTGGATAAGCTCCTCATCGGCGGCGCGATGGCGTACACATTCTTCAAGGCGCAAGGATTTACGGTCGGCAAATCTTTAGTGGAAGACGACATGATGCCAAAGGCTCTCGAGATCGAGCAAAAAGCTAAAGACGCTGGTGTCGAGCTCTTGCTTCCGACCGACCACCAGGTTGTAGATTCTTACGATCCGCTTAATTCGTGCAAAACGATTCCCGTCGCGTTTACAAATACCGGATTGGTCGGGCTCGATATCGGTGTTGAGACGATCGAGATATTTCGCAAGGCGCTTGAAGGTGCACGAACGATCGTTTGGAATGGACCGATGGGAATGTTCGAGGAGAAGCCTTTCGACGAGGGAACGGTCGCGATAGCGAAGGCTGTGGCCGAAGCGACGGAAAAGGGAGCAATTTCTATCGTCGGTGGCGGTGACTCCGTTTCAGCAGTCAACCACGCAGGTTTGGATGACAAGATCTCGCATATCTCCACCGGCGGGGGGGCGACCCTTGAGTTTCTTGCCGGTGACGTCTTGCCAGGTGTCGCGGCGCTCGATGACCTGTAGCGAATCGTCGCTCCGAGCATTCGTTGACATTACTTTCGATAGCAGTCCGCAAGCAGTAGATTAAAGACTTCCGAACTAAATTTCGGGGGAAACTTTGCGGAACATTTTCGATCTCCCTATTTCAATTCTCGCTGCCTCGTTCGCCGGGGCTCAAACCCCGCTCAAGTTATCGTTTGGACCGGAGTTGCGATTTGCGGGGGTTGACCGGACCGTCGGAAGGCGTCACGGGGTCTGCTGTTGATCGTTGAAAAATATGAGAAGAGCCGTTATTGCCGGAAACTGGAAGATGTACAAGCTTATTAGCGAATCCGTAGACACGGCACTCGCTTTGAAGCCGCTTGTCGCGAACGCGAATCACTGCGACGTTATCATTGCGCCGGTATTCACGGCGTTAAAGTCGGTCGCGAGCCGACTGGAAGGATCGAATATCCACGTCTCGAGCCAGGATTGTGCCGCGGAACCGAAGCAAGGGGCTCATACCGGTGAGGTCGCGGCCGACATGCTCAAAGACGTTGGGTGCTCCTACGTAATAGTCGGACATTCTGAGCGGCGACAGTTATATGGCGAGACAGATAAGTCCGTAAATGCAAAGACGAGATCGGCGATCGCGGCTGGGTTGACAGCCATAGTTTGCGTAGGGGAATCGCTCTCCGAAAGGGAATCCGGCGCCGCCGAAAAGGTTGTAAAAAGCCAGTTGAAGGCCGGTCTCGATGGTTTGACAGTCGCAGATACGGAACGTATCATCATTGCTTACGAGCCTGTTTGGGCGATTGGTACGGGTAAAACCGCCACGCCGGAACAGGCTCAAGAAATGCATGCCGGCATCAGACGAACTATCGCCGAGGCTCATGGTAAGGAAGTTGCTGCTTCAATGCGAATTCTTTACGGAGGGTCAGTAAAGCCGGAGAATATCGCCGAGCTAATGTCGCAACAAGACGTCGACGGTGCCCTTGTAGGCGGAGCAAGTCTCGACGCCGAAAACTTTTCTAAGATCGTGAATTATAGGCAGGTCAGTTAATTGCTATACGCTTTATATACAATATTCTTCGCCGCATGCTTCGTGTTGATCGCGGCGGTTCTATTGCAGCCTGGAAAGACAGATGCGGGGGCACTCTTCACGAGCAATGTTTCGAGCGCATCCCTTGGGCCGCGAGGAACTGCATCGGTGTTGTCTAAAATGACTATAGCCGCGGCCATAGTGTTCATGATCACCGCGTTGTTGATCTCGATGCCCGCGCTCAGCGGCAACGTCTCTGTGTTGTCCGGGAACGACGTTGTCGAGGAATCGACCGAGGCGCCGGCTGTCGAGCAGCCCACAGAAGCTGCGAATACGAACATCATTACTGATAACGCGAACAGCACGTTGATCGAGACCCCAGCAACAAATTCGTTTCAGGCTGACGTCAACGCTGCGACAAATTCGGCTCCGCCGGCCAACGCTAACGCGCCGGCCAATCGGTAGATCTTTTTCAGAATAAAAGCTGAGGTGGCGTAATTGGTAGCCGCGCACGTTTGAGGGGCGTGTGGAGTAATCCGTGCGGGTTCGAGTCCCGCTCTCAGCACCATTTGTTTTTATCAACAGGCCGCATACGGGCCTGTTTTTTATTTGGCTTATAAGCTATCAATCACGAACCAACATGGTGCCGGCTCCCTCGTCTGTGAAGACCTCCGCAAGCAGGCCGTTTCGCTCGAGGCCACCGATCACGTGTGCAGAATGCACACCGCGATCAAGCAGTTCGATCAGGCTCTCGATCTTCGGTATCATTCCACCCGTCGCCTTCCCCGTACTAATTAGACTCCTCGCCTCGGACACCGTGAGCTTGTCGATCTTGGTAGATTCATCGGCCGGATCGAGATATATTCCGTTCACGTCCGAGAGGAGGATCAACTTTTCTGCCTCTAAGCGAGCCGCGATCTCCGACGCTATTGTGTCCGCGTTGATGTTGTATATCTTCCCGTCGTCGTCCGCTCCGAGCGACGAGATCACTGGTAGATAATTATTTGCGAGCAGAATGTCTATCAGACGCGTATCGACATCCACAACGTCACCGACGTGACCAAAGTCAACTGTCGCAGTCTCACCCGTTTGCTCGTTAACCACGTCCTTCGGCGGGCGACGCACGGCCTTTATGAATCCGCCATCGATACCGGAGAGACCGACCGCCTCGATCCCGCGATGCCTGAGTGCCGACAGTATCTCCGTATTTATCTTGCCGCGAAAGATCATCTTCGCCAGCTCAAGCGTGTCGTCGTCGGTCACCCTCCGACCCTCGATCACCGTTTGTACAACCCCGAGCTTCTTCGCGAGCTCGGTAAGCTGTTTACCGCCGCCGTGGATGACGCATATGCGAATCCCGACTTGATGAAGCAGTGCGAGTTCTTCGGCAAGGGATAGCAAGTTGCTCTTTTCTTCGGTCACTTTGCCGGAGAATTTGACTACGAATGTCTTTCCCTTAAACCGTTGAATGTAGGGCAATGCCTCGCGAAGAAGGTCAAGTGTATCTATGTTCATTTGATGAGCTCTGCCAGTAACGCTTTTTGGACATGCAGCCGGTTTTCCGCTTCGTCGATAACTATGGAGTTTGATGAGTCGATCACGCGGTCTGTTACGATCACATTCCGCCGGACCGGCAGGCAGTGCATAAAGACAGCATCGTTCGTCGACGCCATCTTCTGTTCATCGACTATCCAATCAGTTCGAAGCGAAGCACGATGCTCCACATCCGCCGCCGGATCCCCGTAAAACTGACTGCTTCCCCAACTCTTTGCGTAGACGACGTCGACACCGTCGAAAGCTTCGTGAACGCCCTCGGTAAAATCAACACTGCCGCCGTGTGTGTTAGCCTGACCCTCGATCTCGGCGAGCAGTTCATGATCGAGTTCGTAACCTTTCGGGTGTGCGATTCTGAGATCATGCCCGAACTGAGCGGCCGCCAAGGCGAAGCTATTCGGCACAGCCATCGGCAAGGACTTCGGATGCCAGGCCCAGGTTAAAAGTATCTTCTTCTTCTTCTGGTCGCCAAAACGCTCACGAATGGTCATCATATCCGCCATTGCCTGACACGGGTGGTGCATCGCGGATTCGAGATTTATCACCGGGATGCTCGCATATTCAGCGAAGGCCGAAAGGATAGGATCGGTCCGCTCGACCTTCCAATCCTTTAGTTCCGCAAACGTCCTTACTCCGATCGCGGAAACGTATCTCTCAAGTACTCGCACAAACTCTTTCAGATGTTCTGTCTTATCGCCATCCATCACGACGCCGTCGCGATGCTCAAGTGTCCACGACGTACTGCCTGGCTCCAGGATCACTGGATTTCCGCCGAGCTCGTAAATCCCCACTTGCATCGACGCTCGCGTACGGAGTGACGGGTTGAAGAAAACGAGTGCCACGGACTTTCCGTCAAGGGGTTTGCCGGCGGACACGTCTGACTTCTTGAATCGAAACGCGCTGTCGAGTATCAATTCCAGATCTTCGGAAGAATGTCCGGATGTTGTTAGAAAGTCTTTCATCGGGCTGTTTTTGTCTCCTCCGCCGCGATCGCGTTTATGAATAACTCGAGCTGTTCGGGTGTGGTGCAAAGTGGCGGCAGCAAGCGGAGAACTTTGGCATCGCTCGACGTGCCGGTGATTATATTTGTGTCGAGCAGTCGAGCATGGATCGAGCTGCACTCCTCTTTGAATTCAATTCCGATGAGACAGCCTTGCCCCTTCAGCCTAGCGATAGCCGGGAGGTCCGCCGTAGCTTCCCGAAGCCTGCGCTCTACTTGTCGGGCATTCTCGATCATGCCGTCCTGCTCGATCGCCTCTAACGTGGCAACAACCGCCGCCATCGCCAGCATCCCGCCCCCGAACGTCGTTCCGAGATCGTTCACTTTGACGCGTGACGCAATGCTTTCGTTCGTAAGACATGCACCAACCGGGACTCCGCTGCCGAGAGACTTCGCCAATGTAATCACGTCCGGCTCGATCGAATCCGCCAACTCGCTGCCTGCGAAGAACCAGTTGCCTGTACGCCCTAACCCGGTTTGGACCTCATCGAAAATCAGAATGATGCCGAGCTCGTCACACAGCTCACGGAGTTCGCGGAAAAAACTCGGCTCGGCTTCTCGGACGCCGGCCATTGATTGAATCGGCTCGATAATGATCGCCGCCGTCTCACTATCCGCGACTGCCCGCACACTGTCGATGTTTCCAAATTCGGCTTCGACGTGAAGCGGGACATTCGGTTTTCCGATCTCGCGATATCGGCCGAGGAATGTGGCGGAAATGGAATCGGCTGTACGCCCGTGAAAACCGCCCGAAAACGACACCACCTTTTCGTGGCCCGTCGCCATACGAGCCATTCGCATTGCGTTCTCATTCGCTTCCGTACCGGAGTTACAGAAAAATGCTTTCGTAATCGTCGCGGGTGCCACGGATACGATGCTTTGGGCGGCGCGTCCTCGGATCTCTGAGTAAACGAGATTCGAGTAGAAGAGGAGCTTCTTTGCCTGTTCGTGAATTGATGAGACAACATGTGGATGCGAATGTCCCGTTGCGCACACGGCGTGACCGCCGTACAGGTCCAGGTAACGCTCACCTTCTGTCGTCCAAACCCACGCGCCTTCGCCGCGCTCCACGGCTATACCCATCTTCTTGTAGGTCGCGACCTGGTATTCGTCTTCTAGTTGCTGGATCTCAGAAAACTTCATAACCCTCCCGCAGGATGACGTCCGTCATACGAATCACGGATTTCCGCCAGTAAGCATTAGGCCGGTAGCTTCCTCGAATCCAAACATCAAGTTCATGTTCTGGACCGCCTGTCCCGCGGCGCCTTTCACAAGATTGTCGATCGCCGAAAATGCGACTATTCGATTACCGTCCGAAAATGCTCCGATGTCGCAAAAGTTAGTATTCTTGACCCAGTTAATATCGGGCGAGCCATCGACGACACGGACAAAGAACGACTGGTCGTAAAAACTTGAGAATATGTTTCTTAGGTCTTCGTTTGTAAGATTCGCTTTCGTTTCCATGTAACACGAGGCAAATATGCCGCGTGAAACTGGAAGGCTGTGAGTCATGAAAACAAAGTCGGTCGAGTAGTCGGCGAGCTTCCGGAGATGCTGCTCGATCTCGGGTACGTGTTGATGCTGGAACGGCTTGTACGCGTAGAACGAGTTCGAACGCTGAGGATGATGGGTATTCGGGGCCGGCCTTGCTCCGGATCCGCTCGATCCAGTTTTCGCGTCAACAACAATCTTGCCGGTCAGCAACCCGCTCTTAACCATCGGTGCCAAGGCGAGAAGTGTCGCCGTCGCGAAGCACCCCGGGTTTGATATATAGCGCGCGGTTGCGATCGCGTCGCGATTTGTTTCAGTAAGACCGTAAACAAATTCCTTCTGTAGCTCGCGGTCCGTGCGTTCGAGACCATAGTACTTCCGAAACACGTCAGCGTCATCTATGCGAAAATCGCCGGAAAGGTCGATTACTTTAACTGTCTCGGGTAAGGAATGAACTAACTCAAGGGCGTGCCCGTGCGGAAGGGCAAAGAATGCAACGTCAATATCGGGAATCTCGGAAACGCTATCGGGATTCTGGATAAATTCCAGGTCCGTTAGACCGAGCAGGTTTCGATGGACATCGACCACCAGCCTGCCGGCGTGCTCATTCGCGGTCACAAATACGATCTCGACTTCAGGATGAAATAACAGAATTCGCAACAGCTCGCTACCGCCATAACCCGACCCGCCAAAAATCGCCGCCCTTATGCTCATGCCGCGACCGCCTTGACATCCATCGAGGACGAAACGAGCTTGAACAACCCGTGGCCGTCCCGTCGCGCATTACCCGCATTTAGACCGAGTTCGCGACGAACGAAGTCCTCACCCATTTGAGAGTCAGTGACCGATCCTGCGATTACATCGATCTCGATCCCAAGATCGCGCAGTATCGATGCTCCGCCTATTACCCCAACGTAATCCGACGCACAAAAGACGAACGAAGAAACGGCATTCATTATTTCGCGGTCACGAAGAATTGCGTCGACTCCGTAGCCTCCGACGATCCCATCGCCCAGCTCAGCGACGATCAGGTCAGGCCCAAAAGAATTCAGGTGGTTGAAGATTGCCTTCGCTGCCGATGCGAGATCCGGGCAGTCAACAGTCGAGGGCAAGCCGCAGTCTAAAAAGCTCGCCGTAGTGAAAGCTCCGTGATCGGCCATGTTCAAGGTATCCCTTAGACAAGCTATCCCCGACAATTTCGCCGCAGCAACCTGTAATCCTGCAGTCGATGCTTGACGAATGATCTCGATTGCTGCAACCGTTTTCCCTGAGTTCATGCACGTGCCTGCGACGAAGACGATCGGAACACCACTGTTGATGGTCTCGGAGCGGACAAACCCAACGTCGCCAATGTTCATCGGCATTCCAAGTTCGTCGCACGCCATCCCGACTACCTCTACCTCGATTGCATCCGAGAGCGACGAATGGTGACCCTTGCATTCGCCAATTACGCCGCCCATATTCAGGAGGTGCAGGCGATTACCGGAGCGGATCGACGCGGGCACATCCCCAACGAAACCTTTCAAGGCGCGTCGCTTCCCGAGAACGCCGAGCAATACATCTCCGCGATTGATCTTTGCGAGGCGTCCGGAAGGCAGCTCGAGATTTCCATAAGTCACTGACTCCGTCAACGCTTTAACAACGAGCACATCGCCGGCGCGCGGCTCCGTCAATTCGACGTTTATCCGGACACGCTTACCCAGTGTTAACGGCGAACTCGCCGAACCGACCTTATCTACTTCGACTATCATTCTTCCCCCAGTCGTTATTCCGACTCGAATAGCTTGCTAAGTATCTTGATCACTGTCTTCTGCTCTGTGCCATCCCTGACAGCGATAAATATCGTATCGTCACCGGCGATCGTCCCGACAATCTCAGCGACCTTGCCGCCATCGATATGAACGGCCGCCGCCGATGCAAGTCCAGAAGCACACCGGACTACCACCAGATTGTCGCCAGCCGCATCGATCGCTGAAATTCTGAAGGGGCTCGATGCACCCGCCGATGTCGCCGGCTGAATATATCGGCCTTTCAACTTTACGATCCCGAGTTCGTCGAGATCACGTGAAACGCTTGCTTGCGTAACGTCAAAGCCGCGGTCGTGTAAGAGTGCCGCCAGTTCTTCCTGTCGGCTAACAGCCGCGCTGGTTATCAGCGACAAAATTGCACTATGACGATCAGCTTTCTGCATATCAGAGACGAATATACGTCATACACTGCATATATGATGTATATATGCAGCGTAAACGTTGGCTATGCGTGAGTCAAGCTATGTATTTAGAAGATACTTAGTTTGATCCGGAGATATTTTTTTGGATTCTGGCGAAAGTCGTAGATCAGCTTTGTGCTTTCGCTTGAGAGTTGATTAAAGTTTGAAGCGGTCTGATTGATGTTGTTGAAAAGTGTTTCATCGGTCACCAGTTTACCGATCGTTCCTTTTCCGGCTTGGGCGTCTCCGAGGATGGAATCTATCTTCGTTGCCGTCGAGTTGAAGCGGGCAAGCGTGTCCTTTGCGTCGTTGTATAGCTGTTCGTCTTTAAGGAGTTTCCCAAACGTCCCACGGCCTGCGGTAAGATCTGCAGATATCAGCTTAAAATCGTCGGCAATGCTGTTGATCTTTGCAGCCGAGGTACGAAGGTCAATGATCGCGGCACGGGTCTCGTTGTATAGAGCGTCGTCGGTTATGAACTTACCTGCCGTCCCCCGACCGGCCCTGAGGTCAGTAGAGATACTCTCAAGCTGTGAGACCGTTCGGTTGAGACTGTTATAAAGTGCGGGATCGTTCAACAGTTTGCCCGCCGATCCCTGACCGCTATTAACCTTGTCTAAGGTCGTCTGAAGTTTCGTTACCGTAAGTTTCGTCTCGGCCACAGTCGCATCGAGGTTTCGGTAGAGCGACTCGTCGTTCACGATCCTACCGAGCGTACCTTCACCCTGATTAGCTTTGTTCAGGATCTCGTTCGCCGGGACAGCGATCTTGTTGATCTGCTCGAGCAAGTCGTTACCCGTCTGTGTCAATTGATTTATGGAGATCGCCACTCGGGATTCGAGAATGTCGTTTTCCGATACGGGCGAACCTTTCGCCGAACCGGGGGAAATGTTGATTATCTTATCGTTGGCGAGGAGGGAAGTCGCGACCAGTTGCGCGTTCGAATCTGTCCGGATACGTTCGTTTATAGGTCGACCATTTAACTCCTGATCGATCGCCATCACCGCCTCCACCTTGAAATCTTCCGGGCTATCGGGTGGCAGAAGATTAACCGTCTCGACTTTACCTATTCGCACGCCGGCAAGTTGAACCTCAGAGCCTTCGCGCAAGCCGTCAGCAGCGGCGAATCGCGCCTTGAGTCGCATCTTACTTTCGAATGGATTAAAATCGCCGCTGGAATTGAGGATCAGGAAACCCAGAACGGTCAGGCCCACCAGGACGAAAACGCCCACTCGGAGCTTGCTGAAAGTAAGTGTTTTGTTTGTTTCCACTTCTGTTTACTTGCCGTGAATAAATCTTTTTATGTACGCGTCCTCACTTGCATGCAAGCGTTCGTCAGAGCCGCTAAAGATTATCTTTCCATCCCGAAACATTAACACTTCCGTGTTTATCAGACAAAGTTTCTCGCCTTCCTTCTCGTAGAGCACTTCACCCGCCGTATTCACGGTTGCGTATTCCGATGAAAGGTAACGGAGGTTATTCATCTCGTGCGTTACAAAAATAGAAGACACGTCCTGCAGATCGCGAAGCTTGATCGCAAGCTCGCAGATTGTGCGTGCCGTCGGCGGATCGAGTCCCGCGGTAGGCTCGTCGAAAAGCACGATCTCGGGATCGCCTACCAATGCGCGTGCGATGCCGACGCGCCGGCGCATACCGCCCGAGAGTTCGTCCGGCATCATGTCGAAGGCTTCTTCCAGATCTACGAACCGGAGCATCCGGTGAACTTCCGATTCAACCTCGTCCTCATCAATTACGCCCTGCTCTCGCAGCCGATATGCGACATTCTCATAAACCGAGAGTGAGTCAAAAAGGGCTCCTTCCTGAAAGACCATTCCGATCTTTTTCCGGACGCCCATCATTTCCTCTTCACTGTATTGCGTGATGTCTTCGCCGTCGATCAGTATCTGGCCAGAGTCG
>JBKJOR010000266.1:0-4965 GCA_046595575.1 Pyrinomonadaceae bacterium
ATATCGCCGAAACCTGTGTCTTTCATCTGCAGGTCAAAACCAAAGGTGTTCGAAAAAAAGTAGTCCGAACTATAGGTGGCGATACTTTCGACAATCTCCCCCAACACAATGAACCCAATATCCGAGTAAACGAACCTAGTCCCCGGAGCGGCGCGCAGTTTCTCCTTCTTCAGTGCGGCGAGCATTCCTGCCCTGCCGGTCCATTTCTCACCAAGGTCAAAATCGGGACGATAGCCAGAGGTGTGTGTGAGGAGCTGCTGGATCGTGACTTTCTTTGCTTCCGGATCGTCGATGTCGGGAATAAACTTCCCGATCGTGTCATTGAGCCGAAGCTTTCCCCCTTCGACAAGGATCATGATCGATGTCGCGGTTGCGACCGGTTTGGTGAGCGATGCAACATCGAAGATCGTATCGACCGTCATCTTCTCAACCGTCGGAACAAGCGATCGATTGCCGAATGCTTTTCGATAGACGATCTTCCCTCTGTGTCCGACGATGACGACGGCACCGGGCAGTTTCTTTTCGGCGATGTCGGCGTTGACGATTTGCTCGATCTGGTTGAGCTTCGCAGCGTTCATACCGACGGAACTGGGTGTCGCAAGCGGCAGTCCCTGTGCAGATGCGACCGCGGTGAATATTACCGCCGAGACGCAGAGACGCAGAGATAAGAGCAACCGATTAATTGATCGCGGACCCAGGCTCCAAAGTGCATTAGGAAAACACATAAAAATTCTTCTCGGCGTCTCCGCGTCTCTGCGGTGAGATTCACCTCTTAGCCTTCAGCTCCTTCTCACGCTCGACAAAACTGTCCTTACACAACGACACAAACTCTTTCCCGATCGGCGAAAAATGTCCGCCTCGCAAACGCGCTAGACCGAGTTCCCATTTGATCTCGGCCCCTTCGATAAACCAGGACGTAAGCTTTCCGTCGCGGATGTCGCGGGCGACGCTCTTGGCCCCGGCCATGCCAACGCCCATATTATTCGCGACCATCTGCGTGATCGCTTCCTGTCGCGAAAGCTCCATCGTGATGTTCGGTTTGACGTTCGCCGCGGCAAAAAATTCGTCGATCATTCGCCGCGTGTTACCTCCTTGTTCGCCAAGGATCAGACGCTCGCCGGCCAGCGTCGCGGCGCTGATATATTTTTCTTTCGCGAGGGGATGTTTTGGATGGCCTATCGCGACGATCTCATCGGAGAAGATTGATTCTGTCGTGATATTTGTGTTGTCGACCGGCAGCGATATAAATGCACTGTCGATCTCGCCGTGCATGATCTTGTCGACTAGGCGCTGGCTTGTGCCGGACGACACCGACAGATCGGAGTGCGGAAACTTCTCCCTAAGGAGCTGCATGATCCCCGGCAGCTGATGCATCGCGAAGGTTCCCGACGCAGCGCCGATCCGCAGACGCCCGTACTCCGCCCCCGCGATCTCCGCGATCTCCGCGACAGCCGAATCGTGTTCGCGAAGTATCTTTCGCGCCCGTTCAAGTAAACATTCACCGGCCTCGGTCAAGATCACCCGCCGCGGTGTCCGGGTGAACAACTGCAACCCGACCTCGTCCTCGAGCTGGCGGATCTGCATCGAGATCGCAGCCTGAGTCACATTTACGCGTCGGGCACCGGCGGTGAACGTTTTCGCTTCAGCGATCGCGAGAAAAGCCTTCAGCTGTCTTATTTCCATCTCTTTTTAATGCGGAATGCGGAGTGCAGAGTGCGGAATTCCGAGCTCTGGCCCCGGGGATTTCTACTAATGTTTATGAACGATGAGGGCGGCTCCCGCCATGAATTCCGCATCCCGCATTCCGGACTCCGCATTCGAAACATCACGCATGCTTATTGAATACATAAAATCCGGTAAGTTTGATTATAAGTCAAGTTTAGCCAAGAATAATTTCTGAATGGCCCCAAGCTCCACGAATCCCATACGAAAACGAAGTTCCCACCAGCTGTTTCTCGGTGTGGACGGCGGCGGTACCAAAACGCAGATCGCGATCATGAACGAATCGCGCGTCGTCAGATGCGAGGGCGTCGCTGGTCCTTCGAATCCGCTTCGTGTCGGCGTCGAGACCGCGGTCGCGAACATTGCCAAGGCGATCAATGAAGCCTGTGACCGTGAAGGCCTTTCAAGAGGCGACATTGCGGCAGCGACGCTCGGGCTCGCGGGCGTTCGTCGCGCCGATTTGAAACAAAGTGTGCGCGAAAGTTTTATCAAGCGTCTCGGTATTCGAAAGGTCGAGGTCGTAACAGATGCCGAGATCGCACTCTACGCCACGACGCAGGGCAAACCCGGTCTTGTCGTAATTGCGGGGACGGGTTCTGTGTGTCTCGGAAAAAACGAAAAGGGTAAGATCGCGATCTCCGGCGGATGGGGACCGCTCGCCGGCGACGAAGGCGGCGGTGTCGGCATCGCTCAACAGGCGCTTCACACAATCGCAAAAGCATCGGACGGTCGCGGCGTTCCGACACTACTTAGCGAACGCGCATCCGAATACTTTCGCGCCTCGGGTCCGGAAAACCTCATCGTTGCGATCTATTCGCCGCAGGTGGACAACAGCCGTATTGCGGGCTTCGCACGCCTCGTCGTCGAAACCGCGCAAGAAGGCGACCAGATCGCGATCGGGATACTCAATGACGCCGGTTACGAACTCGGCCTCGCCGCATGTGCCGTGATCGATAAATTAAACCTGGAAAATCGGCGAGTGCCGATCGGTTGCGTCGGCAGTATTTTCCATGCAGGCGAATTACTGACGGAAGCGATGCTCAAAAAGGTTCGAAAGTGCGCACCGAAGGCCTTCCTCACCGAACCGGCTATGCCCCCTGCGCATGCGGCCGCACTTATGACTTACAAATCCCCGACCAATGGCTATCGCGGGTAGCGTACGACTCGGCACGCCTATTGCGCGAACGTGGGTCGAAAAACGGCTTCGTGGAAACCCAGTCGCTAGCGCTACCGGTTCTGACTTGTGTGGACAACGCTTGCCTTTTTTTCGGAAGTATTTTCTTATACATAAAGTGATTTCTATAACTGAAACCGATAACCCGAGGACATCGGAGATCGATAAAGTTTCGACTCTCGAGGCGATCGGGCTTATCAACAATGAAGACAAATCAGTTGCCGCCGCGGTCGAGAAGGTCCTTCCCGACATAGCTTTGGCGATCGACATGATCGTCGAACGCCTGCAAAACGGCGGGCGTCTTTTTTATATCGGCACGGGTACCAGCGGCCGCCTCGGCGTTCTCGACGCTTCAGAGATTCCTCCAACATTTGGGGTTTCATACGAGCTTATCCAAGGCATTATCGCCGGCGGTTTCGACGCACTGCACAAGGCGACTGAGTCGAGCGAAGACAGCCACGATCAAGGCGCGGCGGATCTCAGATCACGCGGGCTGACGGCCCAGGATGCCGTGATCGGGATCGCAGCTTCGGGCCGAACGCCTTACACGATCGGAGCGGTGAAATACGCCCGAGAGCTTGGATGCTTCACGGTATGCATCGTCTGCAACCCGGACTCGGCGATCACAAATGTTGTCGAGGTAGCGATCGTTCCCGTCGTCGGCCCCGAGGCCCTCACTGGTTCGACCCGCATGAAAGCCGGCACCGCGCAGAAACTGATATTGAACATGATCTCCACAGTCGCGATGATCCGGCTCGGGTACGTCAGCGGAAACCGCATGACGAACATGAAGGCGTCGAACGAGAAACTACAGGATCGTGCAGTTCGTATTTTGATGGATGAGGCGGATATCGAGGAGGCGGTGGCTACAAAGTTGATGGAAGATGCTGCTGGAGATTTGCGCGTTGCGCTGGTCATGCAACGATCCGCATCAAACGCTATAGCCGCGCGATCGTCTCTCGAAAAGAATCAATTTGTGATCGATGAGGCAATCGCGGACTTGAAGATCCAGTGACTAAGCAGTCTACGCGCTGTCGATGATTAGATTCGAGACTGCTCGCAGGCGCGGGACAGGGCAACCTTCTTTTTCGTGTGAGTTCGTGTGAGTTCGTGGTTCCAGTCTTCTAAGTGCCGGGAACCTGAAACCACGAACGCACACGAAATCACACGAAAGTAATTGGCGTTTGAATAATGCAAACACTCGACCTCATCATCATCTTCGGCTACCTCATCGGCATTACGACCTTCGGCATTTGGTACGCCGGTAAACAGGAGACTACGGAAGATTATTTCGTTGGCGACCGTAATGTGCCGTGGTGGGCGATCGCGATGTCGATCGTCGCGACCGAAACAAGTACGATCACGTTCATTTCCGTTCCCGGTTACGCGTTCGCGAAGGGCGGGAACTTTCAGTTTCTGCAGCTCGTGCTCGGCTACATGCTCGGCCGCATCGTGATCTCGCTTGTGTTCATCCCGATGTATTTTCGGGGCGAGCTCCAGACGGTCTATCAGCTTCTCGGTGAAAGGTTCGGCGGCAAAGTGAAACTACTTGCGTCGAGTCTCTTCGTAATCATGCGGAACATCGCCGACGGCATTCGCCTGCTGCTTACGGCGATCGTGCTCGCAGCGGTTTACACGGCATTCCAGCCGGGCACCGATCCGGCCATCGTGATCGTCGGCTCGATCGTTCTGCTCGGCGTCGTGATGATCATTTTCACGTTCTACGGCGGAATGGAGGCGATCATTTGGATTGAGGTCGTCCAGCTCGTTATCTATATCGGTGGAGCGATAGCCGCGGCGGTTGTGCTTATCCAGAACATTGATGGCGGCATTAGTGGGGCCGTTGCGATCGGGCAACAGTTCGACAAGTTCGACGTGTTCGACTTCACGTGGGACATGGCGAAGACCTACACATTTTGGGGAGGCGTGATCGGCGGATGCTTCCTGACAATGTCGACACACGGCACCGATCAGTTTCTAGTCCAGCGATATCTTTGTACCGACAAACCACGTGCGGCGATCACCGCATTGCTCACGTCGGGCGCCGTCGTACTCGGCCAATTCATCGG
>JBKJOR010000268.1:0-4880 GCA_046595575.1 Pyrinomonadaceae bacterium
GTTAAAAATTCCGATCGCCGGGGTGCTGATAAGACAGATCGCGACCGCCCAGCTGGCACGATCGCTTTCGACGCTACTTGCCGGCGGAATCACGGTTCCCGATTCCTGGGACATCGCTTCTCAGGCTCTGAATAACCTTGACCTGCGTCAAAGAAGTCACGCTGTCCTTCCTTTGATCCGCGAAGGGCGCGGTTTTACGGAAGCTCTCGAGAAAGCCAATTGGATACCTGAGCTGGGACTCGACATGATCGGCATTGGCGAAAAGTCCGGCAGCCTTCGGGAGATGCTGGATGAAGTCGCGGCTTTTTACGACGCAGAGGCGGAAGTAAAACTGGAACAGCTGACGACACTTCTTGAGCCGCTTATCCTGATATTTATGGCCCTCGTAGTTGTGGCGATCCTGCTGGCCATCTATCTGCCGATTATCGAAACGATCTCGGCCGGGCCGACGAGCGGTAGAGGGGTAGGAAAATAATGAGTACAAAAGAAGACATAGTTGCGACAGCGGTCTCCTCGCAGAAGATCGAGCTTTCGGATTTTCTTGAGAATGAACCCCCGGAAGTTGTCGAGGCAAAACAGCTTGCTCGCCGCTATCGGCTTCCGTATATCGATCTGCTCCCGGCCGATCAGCCGTCTCCGATAGATTACGAAGAACTTGCGAAGATCCCTGTCGAGATGATGCTTCGCAATCACTTTGTTCCTCTCAAGCGTGAGGGGCTCGATCTGCATGCCGCGATGGCCGACCCTACGAACCTTGAGAGGTTAGACGAACTCGAGAACGCTCTCAACGTGCGCATCGTTCCGTACATCGCGACGCAGGGTGCGATCGACGTGGTACTGAAAAAGGGCGACGCGACACAGCGTGTTCTGCAGGAAGCGGCGTCTGGATTCAAGATCTCGCTGGTAAAGGAAACCGAGCAGGGCGAAGAGGTGCTTGATCTCGATCGCCTGGCGTCCGATTCGGACATGTCGCCGATCATCAAGCTCGTCGACACCATCGTGTATAACGCAATGGAATCGCGTGCTTCCGATATTCATATCGAGGCGCAGGATCGCGATGTGCGGGTCAAGTTTCGAATTGACGGTGCGCTTTATTCAAAGGTCGACCCGATCGACATTGCATATCACCAAACGCTGATCTCGCGTATCAAGGTCATGTCGGAACTCGACATCGCCGAGCGCCGTGTTCCTCAGGACGGACGGTTTCGGGTCAGGTACAAAGGCCGGACCGTCGACTTTCGTGTTTCGATACTGCCATCGGCTTTCGGCGAAAACTGCGTCATACGTATTCTGGACAAGGAGCAGATCTCCGAGGAGTTTAAGAATCTTAGTCTCGAAGTGGTCGGCTTCGACGCCGAAGACCTGAAGCGATTTCGGTTGTACATCAAAGAGCCGTATGGAATGGTGCTTGTTACTGGACCGACCGGCTCCGGTAAGACGACAACCCTCTATGGTGCCCTGAACGAGATTCGAAACGAAGAGGACAAGATCATCACCATCGAGGATCCGGTCGAGTACGTCCTCCAGGGGATCATGCAGATACCGGTGAACGAGAAGAAGGGGCTCACCTTCGCACGCGGACTGCGATCGATCCTGCGTCACGATCCGGACAAGGTGATGGTCGGTGAGATCCGTGACGAAGAGACGGCGCAGATCGCTATCCAGTCAGCGCTGACGGGTCACCTTGTTTTCACCACCGTCCACGCAAACAATGTGATCGACGTCATAGGCCGATTCCTGAATATGGGTGTCGAGCCGTATAACTTTGTGTCGGCGCTTAATTGTGTGCTTGCCCAGCGACTCGTGCGGCTGCTTTGCCCGGTTTGCAAGCGGCAGTACGTTCCAACAGCCGAAGATTTGTTTGCTGCCGGGCTCCGTCCCGATGACGTCAAGGACCGGGTCTTCTTCCGAAATGTCGGATGCGACAGTTGCAACCACACCGGCTATCGCGGGCGAACCGCGATCCATGAGCTGCTTGATATGTCGGACCCGATCCGCGAGATGATCATCGAAAGGCGCCCGGGATCGGAGATTCGCAGGCAGGCTGAGAAGGAAGGCTTGTCGAGCCTGCGTGAATCTGCTGTGAAAAAGGTATTCGCAGGAGCGACTACGTTACATGAGATCAATCGCGTAACGTTCGTCGAGGAAGTCAGGTAAGGAGCGAAACGCAAGTTCCACGCACCAGGTCCGAAGGCCTGAGTCTAAATCAAAGACGAATGACGAATGACGAATGACGAATGACGAATGATGAATGACGAATGACGAATGACCAATGACCAACGACCAATGACCAATGACTAACCAAGAATAAGCTTGTAAACATCAGCATCGACGTTTCCGCCACTGACTATAAGACAAACCTTCTTTCCTTCGAAACCTGATCGATTTTCGAGGATCGCCCCAAGTGAAAGTGCTCCGGTTGGCTCGCATTTCAAATTAACGAGCGAAAAATACATCCGCACGGCTGCGACGATATTTTCATCGGAAACTTCGATTATTTCCTTCACGCCGGCTTTTATGATCGGCCAGTTCAAGTTTCCTAGTGAGATTGTCCGGGCACCGTCGGCGATCGTCATCGGTTCGACGTCGTTGCTGACGATCTGACCCGCGCGAAGAGAACGCGCCGCGTCGTTGCCAGCCAGCGGCTCAGCTCCGACCGCGATCGCGTTCGATCCTTTCCGGCAAAGTCCAGTCAGGGTACCCGAGATCAATCCACCGCCGCCGATCGGAGAAACAATGATGTCGAAATCTCTCTCCGCCAGCTCATCGCCAAGCGTCGCGTTTCCCTCGATCACGAATCTGTCATCATACGCACTCGCGAAATAGGCGTCCGGCATTTCCGCCGCGAGATGCGCGACACGGTCGTTCCGGCTTACCTTTTTTACATCAACCAGATCAACCGTCGCTCCGTACGAACGAACCGCGTCAATCTTCACCTTCGCGGATGTTGCAGGCATGACGACTGTGCACTTCTTTCCAAGCAGCTTACAGGCGTATGCGAGAGCCTGACCGAAATTGCCGGAGGATGCCGTAAGAATCTCGTCGTTCGCAACGTTCGACGCAACATTGTACGCCGCTCGAAACTTAAAGCTGCCGGTATGCTGAAAAGTCTCTGTCGCGATCGTCACATCGAGACCCAGATGATCACGCAATTTGGAAGACTCGATAAATGTTGTCGGCCGGATCGCCTCGATAAGAGATCGCATTTGATAAGAATCCGGCAGGCGGCTAAACTCGTCAAGCTTCAGTTTGCGATCCAGCGGTGGTGAAAGCAGATATCGGGAACGTATAATTCGCAATATGGCGGTATCACAATTTGGAATGATAGGTCTCGGGACGATGGGTAGAAACTTTCTGCTCAACGTCGCCGAACAAGGATTTACCTGCGTCGGGTACGATCTCGACGAAAGTAAACGACAATTGCTAGAGGCAGAAGGTGAGCAGTTCACGATCGCGGCAGCTGATGATGCAAAAGCGTTCGTCGCGGCGCTCGAACTGCCGCGAAAAATCATGCTCTTGGTGCCGGCCGGGCCGATCGTCGATTCGGTTATCAACGACCTGATCCCGCATCTCGAACCGGGTGACATCATCATCGACGGCGGCAACTCGCATTTCTCCGATACTGAGCGACGCGAGGAGTTCCTTGCACAGTCTAAGATCGCGTTCATCGGCGTCGGCGTTTCCGGCGGTGAGGAAGGTGCGCGGCACGGTGCCAGCATCATGGCCGGCGGCCGACCTGAAATTTACGAGCACGTTCGGCCGATCTTCGAAGCGGCTTCAGCAAAGGTGAATGGCGAGCCATGCGCGGCGCATGTCGGTAAAGGCTCGGCGGGGCATTTCGTAAAGATGGTCCACAACGGCATCGAGTACGGTCTGATGCAATTGATCGCCGAAGCATACGATCTTTTGAAACGAGGCTACCGGCTGAATTCCATTGAGATCGCCGATCTGTTTGCCGAATGGAACGCCGGCGAGTTGAACTCGTTCCTTATCGAGATCACGTCGATCGTACTGCGAAAGATCGATACCGAAACAGGGAAACCGCTTGCAGATCTTATCCTCGACACTGCGGGTCAGAAGGGGACCGGGAAGTGGACCTCGCAAGTAGCTATGGATCTCGGCGTCCCGATACCGACGATCGATTCGGCGGTCACCATGCGACAGATCTCGGCGAATAAGGCCGAGCGTGTGGCGGCGGCGGGAAAGTTGGGAATCGTATTGGACGAGCTCGTCGTTACGGAAGATCTGCGTTCGAGCACGATCGAGTTTGTTCGTGAGGGACTACATCTCGCGTTCCTCTTAACGTACGCGCAGGGACTATCGCTGTTGAGGGCTGCTTCGATTGAAAAGCAATACGATCTCGACATGGTCGAGATCGCGAAGATCTGGCGCGGCGGGTGCATTATTCGCGCGGCGCTGCTCGAGGATATTCGAAAAGCGTTTGCGAGTGAGGCGGGTCTGGAGAATATTCTGCTCGCGGATGTATTCGTTCCAGTGATTCGAAAGAAGCAAGCTCTCTTAAAAGCGTTCGTACACTTTGCGGCATCGTCGGATATTCCGTGCATGTCCGCGGCCGCGTCGCTCAATTATCTTAAGGCGTTCGCGACCGAAAGGCTGCCGGTAAATCTCATTCAGGCACAGCGTGATCTCTTCGGCGCTCACACTTATCAGCGAGTAGATGGCGAAGGCTCGTTTCACACGGAGGATTGGAATGGATAAGGTCCGGGTGCAGGTAGGACTCAGTGAGCCGTTATCCGAATGAAGAGCGGGGGCAAGCCCGCCTTCCGGACCTGCGAATGTTTTAGACTCTCTAGATTTTCCCCAGTCCAGCTGCTGGCAGTGTCGGATGATAACCGCATTCGCAGGTCCGGAAGGCGGGC
>JBKJOR010000314.1:0-2985 GCA_046595575.1 Pyrinomonadaceae bacterium
CTCGAGCAACTTGGCGGCGACATCGCGTTTCTTCGCCTCGTCAAACTCTGGATGCAGTGCGATATAGCTGTCGATATCGGCGTCGGTAACGAGCACGTCCGGCAAGCCGCCCTTGACCGAGACCCTTGCTAAAAATTGTGCCTGCTGCAAACGAGCCTGAAGTTCGGCGGCTGACCGCAATTTTGGCCTCACGATCAGGCTCTTCAAAAACGCATTTTCAGAGATCTTTATTTTAGCGAACAACTCGCGAGCTTGTTTTTTCTCGTCCTCCGTCGGCATGCGGTCTGATAATCCAGGATTTGAACTTCTCAAAAGGGTGATCTTTGTCTCCAGAAATTCGCCAAATTGAGCAACATTTCCCGCAACTGTGTAGAACTTCTCAACCTGAGCATCTGTGATAGTCGAAAAAGGCACACCGGTCTTCTGATTCGAAATTTCGCGATCGTAGGTTACCGCCATCGTCTCCGACCTAATATTCCTCAGCTCAACGGCATTCGCTTTTTCACCGGCGATCCCTCTTTTGACAGCGTCGCACGCGTGAGCGAAAAGATCACGGAGATTGTCGGCTTGCTGTTTCCTTACCTCCGCATTTTCAAGGAACTTCGTTTTGGATCCGGGCGGCACAGTCTCTAACAAAATAGCCCAATCTCGTTGCCCGAAGTGCGTAACGCATGGTCCCACCACACTCGCCTGACCGAACACAGATCCGACCGATGCAACAACGAAGATGAGGGCAACCGAGGAATGATGGACAAATGAACGCTTCATCAAACTAGTTTTTCAAAATACTCGCGTCGTCGACGTCAACGGACTGACGGTTACGGAAGAACGCGATGATGATACCGAGGCCGACGGCCGCCTCGGCTGCCGCAACGCTCATCACCATAAATACAAAAAGCTGACCGGTGACATCGGAGTAGTAGCGCGAAAAAGCAACGAAGGTCAGATTGACGGCGTTTAGCATCAGCTCAATGCACATGAACATCCCGATCGCATTGCGCTTGAAGATAACGCCGACCGTTCCGATCGTAAATAAAATTCCTGACAGTGCCAGGTAGCTTGCTAGACTTGGTTCCATTCTTCTTATCTGTGGTCCTTAGTCATTTGTCATTTGTCATTTGTCCTTAGTCATTAGTCATTAGTCATTAGTCATTTGTCCTTAGTTCGTACAATCGATTCGTCCCTCGGTTCAGCGAAGTACAAATGACTAATGACAAAGGACCAATGACAAATGACTAATTAGCGACTCTATAATCGTCTTTCTCTTCTTCCAATCCCCGCTCTTCCAGTTCGTGATCGACGACCAGTTCAAGTTGCGGCTGGCTAAGCCGCCGGGCCAGGACCACACCGCCGATTATCGCCATCAAAAGCAATACGCCGACGATCTCGACGGGAAGCAAATATTCCGTGTACATTCCCTGACCGATGCTCAGCGTTCGCCCGACCGTTTGGTCCGTATCTACGGCTTGCTGGGGCGCCTTCATCACTGCGTAAAAGATGAAGAACGTCTGGGCAAGCAGTATCAAACCTAGGCCGCCGCCGGCGATGTAGAGATATCGCAGACGGGCCGGCGTCTTGGCTTCGTCAAGATTCAAAAGCATGATGACGAACACGACCAGGACCATGATCGCACCGGCGTATATCAGCACTTGTACCGCGGCTATGAACGGAGCGGCCAGCGTCACGTATATACACGACAGCGAGATAAACACTCCGACCAGCGAGATCGCGCTGTACAGCGGATTCTTGTGATAGACCATCGATATCGCACAGGCGATCGCGAATCCGGCGAATACGAAAAATAAAACTGAACCGACCATAAATCTTTACCGCAGAGACGCTGAGACGCCGAGAAAGAAATCTAACCAAATACGCGACACGCTCTAAAAATCTCTGCGTCTCGGCGGTGAAAATCAGCTATTCAAAAAGTAGACGATCACGATCGTCAAAATCACATTTGCCAGCGCCAGCGGCAGCAGGAACTTCCATCCGAAGTTCATCAACTGGTCGAATCGAAAACGCGGCAGCGTTCCCCGAACCCAAATATAGAAGAACAGGAACGCACAGATCTTGCCGATGAACGCCACGTGGCTTACGAGTGCGTAAGGGATCGAGCCCGGCTCGAGCAGGTGGCCCAACCCGGGAACATACCAGCCGCCGAGAAACAGAACCGTGCACATTACCGACACGGTGAACATGTTTACGTACTCGGCCATGAAGAACAATGCGAATTTCAGCGCGCTATACTCGGTATGAAAACCGGCAACAAGCTCGGTCTCAGCTTCGGGCAAGACAAACGGAACGCGATTAGTCTCAGCAAACGCGGCGATCAGAAATACCACAAAGCCGATGAACTGGGGGATGATGAACCACTTGAACGGGGAACGTATCTGGGCAACGATGATCCCATTAAGATCGAGGGTTCCGGCGAGCATGACTGCACCTATCACCGAAGCTCCCATCGCCAATTCGTAAGAGATCATCTGGGCTGATGACCGGAGACCGCCCATCAGCGAGTACTTATTGTTTGACGACCAGCCCGCCAACGCGATCCCGTAAACTCCGACTGATGTGATTCCCAAAACAAACAACACGCCGACGTCGATGCGGGCGATCGTCATCGGTAGTTGCGTGACGCCTACACCCAGATCGTACGGCAAGAAAGTCCAGTCCACCGTAGTTATCGCCGGTCCGAACGGATATACAACTATCGGAAGAAGCGCGCATGTTAGTGCGACGATCGGTGCAAGAAAGTAGACGAACTTCGTAGACTTGTCCGGTACCAGATCTTCCTTGAATATAAACTTTAAGAGATCCGCGAACGGCTGCAGGACACCCCACGGTCCGACGCGGTTCGGACCGATGCGGCCCTGGATCCAGCCGAGAACTTTTCGCTCGGCGAGCACTGTGTAGGCGACGATCATCAACACGCCCTGAAAGGCGAGCAGGATCCCTACCGAGTAAACGAGAAACGGAAACGCCGTT
>JBKJOR010000447.1:0-5523 GCA_046595575.1 Pyrinomonadaceae bacterium
CTCGCGAGGTGGATTTAACGACGCAGATCGAAAATGAACAGGCAGCTTCGGGGGATCTAACGGTCGAGCTCGATGCCGAGCGTATGCGAATCGCCGAGCTCCAGAACGAGATCGCAAAACTGCGGAGCACGGCCCCAGAAGATTCACCGTCGAGAATTTCTCCGTCGACGATCGCGACTCTTATACTAACGCCGACTTTTTCTCGCGACGGCGGTCCACCGCCATCGAAACGGTTGGAGCTAGCCGAGGGAGTTCTCCGCGTCGCAATCGTGATAAACCTGCCCGCTGAAATCGGCGACACTGTTTCAGTCAAACTTAACGGTGAGACCGTCGCAAACAACGTTCGCGTCAGCACTCGACAGGCCGAAAAGATCGTATCTCTGGTTATTCCCATCACCCGGATCAAGGACCAGCGTAATACAATTGAGATCATCGACACGACCGGCAAACCCGCGGTCGAATATGCTTTTTCATCGAGCAGAAAGTAAAGCTCCCGACGTATGACAAAATTCTTCCATATCGGTTTTCTGACCCTCGCGATAATACTGCTTCCATCAGCGGCTTTGTCGCAGAACGTCCCCGACGAAGTTCGCATCACTTTCACGAAAGCTCCTAAGTCTCCTGATGGCAAGGGCGTCGTGGAAAAGGCGGCGACTGAATCGACCGCCGCGATCCTGAAACCTCCGCCGACGGCGGATACGAAAGATCTTATACTGGCGGCTGTCTTCGAACAGAACATCGGCAAAGACCAGGCGTTCCGGGTGAGCATCGACAATCGTTCGAGCAGAGGATGGTCGCTGTTGGTCGTCGAGATGAGCGCGGACAAAGAGTGTAATTCGGTTCTTCCGTTCCGGAAATTGTCCGCTCAAGGTATCACACGGGACGCCGACGTTCCCGTGATCCAGGTTGCGTCGAACGCGGCAACTCGATCGGAATGGCTGAACGAGGAAACTCCCGGCACGCAGCGGTACGCGATCCTTGCCTCTCCAACTGAGTCAAAGCTTAGAAGCGTTTTCATGTCGGTCGAATTTCTCGCCGGGCTTTCTACCGGGCGGGCTGCGCCGAATACGGGTTCACTGGCTGAATTAAAGATCGGTCAGCCAAAAGGCAAGAGCGAAGCCTACGCGGACTATCGTGTCGCCGGTCAGCAGATAACGATCACACTTGGCAACGTCTACGGCGAGAGCGGTGACGTTCTGCGCCCGGCCGAATATTACGATGCATTGATGCTAGTGGCCGGGTGTCGATATCAGTACGACAAGGGTTCGGTTCCGTTCGACGCTCTGCGTGTCGGCTGGCTCAACAACAAGGCGTTAGCAAATTACCAGACCGGTAATCTTGCTGAAGCAAAACGAGATTACGAAACCGCTCTCGAATTGGTATTGAAGCTTCAGCAGGCCGATAGTATTCCGCGAAACTTTGAGAAGCTTGTCACGACGACGAACCTGGCGCAGGTTTACGCAACGCTCGGCGATCAGAAGGCGGCGATAAAGCTTTATCGCGAGGCGGAGCAACTTGCGATGAAACAGAATCCGTCTGTTGTCGAGCAGCAAATGGTTTCCGTCTACGGCGGACTCGGGACGTCCCTGGAATTCGAAAAGAAATACGACGAAGCGCTGATCTACTACACCAAGGCACACGCCCTGACGACACGGCACAGGATGGACGCGAGCGAGGGCATCGTGCTAAACAGTCTCGGTCGACTCGCCGCGGTTTCCGGGAATCGTGTTGATGCAGAGAAATATTTTCAACAGGCGATCACCGTCTCGGAGCGGACACGTAACCAGGCCGGGATCGGTTCGGCAAGCAATAACCTTGGCTGGTTTTATGTCCAGGACAAACGATACGCCGATGCGCATGCAGCGTTCATGCGATCGTCCGAAATCTTTTCCGATCTCGGCAATCGCACCGCTCAGGCGACAGCGCTCGGAAATCTGATGTTCGTCGAAGGTTTGCAGAACCGTCCCGAAGCAGCCGTGTATTTCGGAAAGCGAGCTGTCCGCCTATTGCAAAGCGTTCGCGGCGGACTTACCGGAGTCGAAAAACAACTGCAGCGAAGCTTTCTGCTGTCGCGCGAGGAAACTTACAGGACGCTCGCCGATATTCTGATCTCGCTTGAACGACTCGCCGAAGCCGAAGAAGTTGTCGGCCTTTTGAAAGAGCAGGAGTACGCCACGATCTCCGCGACCCGCGACGGCCCGTCGGTGGAGTTCGTTCCGTACAACGACGCTGAAGAGTCGCTCCAGGAAAAGATCGATGAGGTCGCGTTCCTTCGAAAGACGCGTGCCGACCTGCAGGCAGAACGAAACGCCGCGGGCACAGCTTTCACGAAACAGGCCGAGCTTGACGGAGTCGATAAGTCGATCGGCCTGGTCAACGCGGCATTTCGCCGATCGCTCGAGCGGCTCGCGTCGACCGAGGCAAGCGTTAGCGATCGCATCAAGACAATTCTCGGCGAGCGGAACTTACAAGCGGTTCTCTCGAAGCTGAAAAAAGATCACGCCACGGAAGCTGTAGCCGTTTATACCGTGATCGGAACCGAGGACGTACGCGATGCAAACGGCAATGCAATTCCCGACCGCAAGCGGACGAAATTTGGCTGGACGGTCCTCGTCACGCCGACCGATAGAAAAGCTTATCCGATCGATGTCACCGGTCTTGAAGAAAGTGTCCGACGTTTCCGTGAAGCGCTTGCGAGCGACACGTACGACGCTTCAGTCGAGGCCAAGAAACTTTATACGGCTATTTTCCGGCAGACTTCGCCGAAGCAGCGCACCACGCTAGAGAAAGATCTCGAAGCCGCATTGGCCGCGAGCGATAACAAGACGGTGATGTGGTCGCTCGACAGCGTGCTTCGTTACGTGCCGATCGCCGCTCTGCACGACGGGAAAAATTATCTCGTAGAGAAGTATCGCAGCGTCGTGTTTACGCCTCAGAGCCTGACTCAGCTCCAGGCGCAAAACGATCCGAACTGGACCGTGCTCGGCCTTGGTGTCTCGGAGGCGCGTCCAGGATTTGATCCTCTCTCCGGTGCGAAGCAGGAGCTCGAATATATTGTCCAGCCCGGTATGTTCGACGGGACGATCTTGCTGAACGACAAGTTCACAAAAGAGGAAACGCTCCGCGTGTGGCGGGACAAGAAGTTCCCGGTCATCCATATCGCCAGTCACTTTAAGTTTCATTCAACGAAGCCGGAAGAATCTTACCTGCTTCTCGGTGACGGCGAATTGCGGATCTCGGACATTCAAAACGAAGACAATTTATTCGACGGTGTCGACCTGCTGGCCTTGTCGGCATGCGATACAGCGATGAGCAACAACGGAAAAGAATCGGAGAGCTTTGCGTATCTGGCGCAGGACCTGGGTGCAAAAACCGTACTCGCGAGTCTGTGGCCCGTGTCGGATATCGGCACGCCGGAGCTTATGACACGATTCTACGCAATCCGTTCCGCGAACAAGTCGATGACCAAGGGCGAGACATTCCATCGGGCACAGCTCTCGATGGTCCGGGGAGAGCCGATCGAGGGAATGCGTGCCCAGCTAAGGAAAACGGTAACCAAACCCGACGGCTCCGCCACAACCGAACAGGAGATCCGGGCGGAACGGTTCGGGACCGGTGCCCGAAAAAAAGATGTTCCGCTATTCGTTGCGGACCCGCGACGCCCATTCGCCCACCCGTTTTACTGGGCCCCGTTTATTTTGATCGGAAATTGGAAATAGAAAATGAGAATTTCTAGCAGCCCTCGAAAAAATTCAGCCGCCGCTATCGCCCTGGTCCTGTTTATCTTCTGTCTTCGGGTCGCGGCGCAACCCGAACGTGCTGATGTGATATTTGCTGAAGCGAAGACACTCGCCGCATCTACAGATACTGCCGAGCAATCGATAGCAAAATTCGACGAAGCCGCGACGCTGTTCAAGGCCGCGGGCGACGGCGCGAAGGTGTCCGAGGTCGAGCTGGAACACGGGCGGGCATTGCGCACAGTTGCTGCTCGCGAACTGGGCTATAAACGTTATGACGGATCTCGCACTTACCTCGATCGTGCGTTGGCAAAATTCCGTGCGGTGGGAAGTTCGTTGGACACGGCATACGCCTATCACGATCTGGGATACCTTTCCGGCCAGCGAGGGAAATCCCAGGATTCGATCCCGTTCTACAATCTTGCGCGTGATAATTATCGTGCAGGCGGTGACCGGGCCGGCGAGTCGGTGGTTCTTCGCAATATAGGTCTGATCCATTCCGGTGCCAAACGGTATCGCGAAGCGCGTAGCTCTTTTCAAGCGGCCCTTCAGATTCGGATAGCAACGGGAGAACTTGCTGCGGCCGCGCTGCTTCAAGTCGACCTCGGGGACGAGGACCAGTCAGCAGGGGATAACGTCAAGGCTCTTGCGTGGTTCGCCGAGGCTCTTCGGAATTATCGTCTGAGTGCCGACCGAAGCGGCGAGGCATTGTCGCTGGTGAGACTCGGAAACCTTCAGTCGACGCTGTTCAAATACAGCGAGGCAATAGCGAATATCTCGGCCGCATTGAAGATCTTCGAAAGTACGAAAGACGAGGCCGGACAGGCACAGACGGCGTCGACGCTTGGTATCGTGCTGATGTCCGCAGGCAAAAACCGCGAAGCCGAACCGTACCTGCTGATGGCTGCGAATAAGTACGAAGCGTTGAAAGAGATCGACAGGCAAGGTTCGGTCTATCTTAATCTTGCGATAAATTATCAGGCACTCAATAAGCTCGACGACGCCCGCGCCACAATGGAACGCGCTGTATCACGCTTTGTCGACTCCAAATATGAGCTTGGCGAGGCGTATGCGCGGATCACCTACTCTGAACTTCTCTCGTATCTCAATCTGTTTGACGACGCTCTGGTCCAGATCCGTAGGGCGGAAAAGTTGTTTCGCGTCCACGATCCGGACAATGCCGACCGGCTCATAGCTCGAGCCCTCGCCACACAGCACCACGCGCTCAGCAACCACGGTGAGGCCATCAAGTACTGGATGCAGGCACTCGACGCCGCGGAACGAAGCAAGGATCTTGCGAGGACGGCTGGCGTATTAGTTGACCTCGCCAATTCTTATTCGAAGCTGGGACAGAATCAAAAGTCTATCGAATACACGACGATGGCGCTTGATATTGCAAGGAAGATGGGCAGCCAGTACGTGGAAAGCATAACGCTTAGCAACCTCGGCTACGACCACCTTCTTCTTGGGAACCTGCCGGAGGCGAAAGACTATTTTCAGAAAGCGATCCTGATAATGCGTGCGAACGGATATGAACGCGAAGAGGGCTACGCGGTGCATAACCTCGGACTGCTGTATTACAAACAGAAGCAGTATCAGCTCGCCATTACGAATTACGACCGCGCCATTATTCTGTATCGCAAGACCGGCGACCGCCGTCCCGAATCGTTCGTTTACGACAGCTACGGCGAACTCTACCGGGATATCGGTCAGCATGAAAAGGCGATCGAGTACCTGCAGAAGGCTATCGTCCTGGCGCGTGAGATTCGCTATAAAGAAGTCGAGG
>JBKJOR010000055.1:0-2585 GCA_046595575.1 Pyrinomonadaceae bacterium
ATTTGGGGCGACGGCCGCCTGCTTCTCGCGACGCGCCACTTCTCCAGCTCTGTGACCCAAGAGTGGCATTTGGTTACCATACTTTGGAGAATTACTTGAACTCGCTCATAAAATATGCGAAAAGTTAACGGGCCGCCGGCGTTCACCCCGCAGCAGCCCCTCGATCAAAAATCGTGTAACGCTTTTCATCCGGCCGACACCCATATTGTGTCGGGCTGTCATTTCGGACCACCAGTCTTATGAAACAATTGCTTCTGCTTACGGCGCTGATCATCACCCTCTCACTCGGATCGTTCGGACAGAATCCCGCCGCCACGCCTGACGGCGAGAGCAATGAGGCGCGCGAAGAGCGTATACGTGGCGAGATCAAACTGCTCGAAGCGCAGATCAAGTACATGAACACGATCCGGAGCGCGTCAGGCTCGAGTGATATTACGGCGGCGACGAGCGGCGGCTCGACTACCTTCGCGACGGCGGCCCAGCCGAATCTTGAAACAGTTTCCCTGAGTTATGAGGCGATCCTGGAAATCTCGCAGATGATCGATCGCGAGCTAAAGCCCACGGTATCGCAATATCGGGCGCTGGTCATCTACCACGAACCCGACTTTCTCGCTCTTACGCGTTACCGGCTTTATCTAGAGCAGGTCCGCATGGCGCTGGCGAATTACGAAGCGATCGTGAACCGTATCGAGGATGAATCGAAGACGGGAGACAACGCAGGCTTGAATAACCGGACGCGGCCAAAGTCGATCCGCGGTTTAGGCGGTGAAGCTCTGGTAAGCGCACTGGGCGCACCCGCGATCGCGACCTCGGCGATACAGTCGGTTGCCGAACTCGCATCGCTTTTTCGCACCGACCAGACCATCACCCAGAGCAAGGATGTTGTAGATCGGGACTCGCTCGGAGCTGTCGTCGCGGGAACATTTCTGAAAGCCAATCCCAACCTGGTCATCTACCACCCGGAACAGTTCGTGGCGGAATATGAGATCGGGAACCTGGATCAGAACTCGCTCTATTCCCAGACATCTCGGATCAATGCTGCAGAAGCGTATCTGAATTATTTTCTCGACGAAACTGGAAAGCTGTCTGAGGTAGAACGCGATTCGCCACGGCTTGGTCGGATCATTGCTGCGGCGAAGGTGGTGCAAGCGCAAATCCGAAATCTGGGATTTTCCGGGCCGGCGGAACGCGCGGCTAGCGGCGAGCAGAACGCGCAGGGTCAGAACCGAGTTTCCGAGTTTCGCCAGATGATGCGTGCAGAAAAACTTGACCGAGTACTAAAGGGTGACGCGACAAGGCGAGTCGGGATCATGAAGCTGCGTCTATTGTCGTCCGGCGGTGCTCGCCGCGAAAAGAGAAATCTGCTCCTCGGTGGCAAAACGGATTACAGCGGCAGTGCGGTCGTCGAGGTCGCACTCTACGACGCGGACGGCACCATGCGCGCATCCGAGGTGTTCTCGTATCACACCGGCTTTCGCAAGTTCAAGACCGGCGACAAGCCGAAGCTTTGATCACCGCTTCTCGATCGGGATCAGGTCCTCGGCCTGACCGTCGGTTTCTACGTAACGGATAGGAACGATCAATGGTTTTGCATCAGTCGATTGGTTTCGAGCTGCGGCAAGATCACGACCGATCGCCGCAGCTTTCTTTTTTCCAAACCGCTTTTCAAACTCACTCGCGTCGAGTGCAGCGATCGATCTGATCGAACCGAACTCGCCCATTAGCTTCTGCCGCTCTCGCTCGTCGAGCGATGGCAGCAATGCTGCCAGCTCATAAAAGTGCAGCATGTCACGCCCGAGTCGGTGGGTCCGGTTCGCAAGATCGTGCGCGTCATCGCGTAGCCGGTGGAGGAGCCGGAACGCCGGTAGATCTTGATCGTATTCGACGCGTCGTCCGTTTTCCATCAGAACGTGTGAGATCGAGGCGTGTTTCCCTTTCGGCTTCACCGCGGCGATGACGGACCCGGTCCATCCTGCATTCGCGACGGCTTCCTTCGCCGCTTGAAGCTGCGACGCCGCCCCGTCGATCAAGATCAGATCTGGGTTGGTTCGAGGGAGGCGGTCGGTGATAAATCCGCGAAGGGTGTCGAGTTCGCTTGCACGATCGGAAACCCAGTGTTCGTATTCGTCCGGCAGATCTTTTCCCTCTTTCCAGACTGAGACCGCGGCCGCGAAACCGGTTGCCGAGATGTGAGCGACGTCGAACGCTTCCATCCGGACGGGTCGAGTTCTTAAATCGAACAGCGCCATTAACTGTTTCTGAAGCCCGGCGACAGTCAGCTCTCCTTTCGTTCGATCCATCGCAAGCCGCGCTTTTGTCACATCGACGGCTCGCTGGGCCGTAATGCGGCGATTGGCGTCGGTTGCAATATGGATAGTGATCTTTCGACCAAACCTTTTTCCGAGATCTTTTGCGAGAGCAGTGCGTCCAGCGAAGTCGTGCGAGACCCGGATCTCGCGCGGCAAGTGATATTGGTAGAACTGATCGATAACTTCGCGAAGCGCCATCGACACTTCGTTGTCTTCGGAGTTAGGGAAAGCGAAGACTTTCTCGCCGAGAATTCGCCGGCCACGTTGCGAAACTAA
>JBKJOR010000114.1:0-7000 GCA_046595575.1 Pyrinomonadaceae bacterium
GAAAAATTTTTCAGTCATCGTGGGTCGGACGGTTCAATGGTCGATGACCGGGCCGACCGGCTTGGACTCGGCGCGTGGCGAACGATCGGCGAGAATATTGCATACATGCGCGGCTACGAAGATCCGGCCGCCCTCGCTGTAGAAAAATGGATGCAGTCGACCGCACACCGAAAAAACCTCCTCGGAACGACGTGGAAAGAATCCGCGGTCGGCGTTGCTATCACCGCTGACGGAACCTATTACCTTACGCAAGTGTTCTTACTCCGAAAGTGATCGTCCCCCAGCAGAGACGTTTCGACCTGTAGTCAAAGAGCTTAAAAACCGCCTTCGATCAGGGTGGTCTCGCCGTTTTCGGCCGCTCAAATCTCGTTTACAATCCGGTTTCCGCAATCTATCCTAATAGCGATGGATAGCTCGGCGCTGATACTGCCTTCTTTTGCGAAGATAAACCTGCATCTCCAGGTGATCGGCCGGCGTGTAGACGGCTACCACGATTTGTGCACGGTTTTCCAGTCGATCTCACTGCATGATGAGCTCACGATCTCCCCGGCCGACGTCCTTCAAATGACCTGTGGTGACGATCGGCTTCCTGTCGACGAAAAGAATCTCGTGATCCTTTCGGCGATCGAGCTGCAGAAGGAATTTGGGATAGAGCTCGGTGCCGAGATCCATCTAGAAAAA
Source organism: Pyrinomonadaceae bacterium (assembly GCA_046595575.1). GTDB lineage: Bacteria > Acidobacteriota > Blastocatellia > Pyrinomonadales > Pyrinomonadaceae > OLB17. Next base: position 682 of record JBKJOR010000114.1, read on the forward strand.
CGCATTCCGGCTCCGGGCGGGTTGGGCGGCGGCTCATCGAATGCCGCAATCGTGTTGTTGGGTCTGCGAAAGCTGTGGAATATTGATGCGAGTATCGAGGCACTCCACCGGGTGGCAGAGAGGCTCGGTGCGGACGTTCCGTTCTTTCTGTACGGTGGTACCGCACTCGGAATGGGAAGAGGTGAGATCGTTGAGCCGATCGAGGATTTCGTCAAGAAATTCCTACTTGTTGTGACTCCTGATGTGGCCGTCGCGACGCGTGACGCTTTCAAACGGCTAAAAGCGCGAGCCTTGACAAAGCAGGAGTCGAAACGTAGACTTCAAATTTGTCGTTTTGACCTCGAATCGGCGGATTTTAGGTATACGGCTTTCAAGAACGACTTTGAAATTTCGGTTTTCGCGCAGTACCCGGAGGTTGAGCGAGTTAAGAGCTCATTGCTCGATCTGGGTGCCGAGCCCGCAATGTTGAGCGGAAGCGGTGGAAGCGTTTTCGCCATTTTTGACAGAGAAGAGACACGGCAAGCTGCAATTAAAGCCCTTGACAACGAGGTCAACTGGCGAAAGTTTGCCGTAGCGACTATTTCGCGGAATGAATACCGCGAGGCACTTGAACAGGTGTTGTAGGTCGCTTCCGATAAGTTTCTGAAATAAGTTTGGGGCGTCGCCAAGTGGTAAGGCACCGGCCTTTGGAGCCGGCATTCGCAGGTTCGAATCCTTCCGCCCCAGCCATTTCAAATCGGAATGCGGCTTTGTATCGGACAAAGCCGCTTTTTTAATTTAGATGACAGGAAACGTCAAAATTTTCTCGGGCAATGCACATCCGGCTCTCGCCGAAGAGATCTGCTCTCGCCTTAGTTGCGACCTTGGCAAGGCAAGCACCGAACGATTTTCCGATGGCGAGTTTAATTTCCAGATAGGCGAGAACGTACGCGGTTCCGATGTGTTCATCGTTCAGCCTACTTGCCCGCCGACCGATCAGCACTTGATGGAGTTGCTGATAATGATGGATACGTTCGTGCGTGCTTCCGCCAAGCGAGTAACGGCCGTGATCCCATATTTCGGTTACGCCCGTTCGGATAAGAAAGATCGGCCCCGCGTGCCGATCGCGGCCAAGCTGGTTTCCAACTTGATCGTAAAGGCCGGTGCGGAGCGGATCCTGACCATCGACCTGCATGCGGCTCAGATCCAGGGATTTTTTGATGTACCGGTCGATCACCTTTATGCGGCTCCGATCGTGGTCGAATATTTCAACGCGAACCCGATCGAGAACCTGATCGTGGTCGCTCCGGACACAGGCGGTGCCGAACGGGCGAGAGCTTACGCGAAGAGGCTGAACGCCGGCCTCGCTCTCTGCGACAAGCGACGCGAGCGGGCGAATGAGTCCGATGTGATGAACATCGTCGGTGACGTCAGCGGAAAGAACTGTTTGATAGTCGACGACATGTGCGACACGGGTGGAACGATCTGCAAGGTCGCCGAGGCGCTTCATAAGGCTGGGGCAAATGAGATCATTGCGTGCTTCACGCATGCAGTACTTTCAGGACGAGCGACGGACAACATTGATAGCTCGCATCTCAAGAAAGTGATAGTGACGAATACGATCCCGCTTCGCGACAGCTCGTTGCAGCTGCAGCAAAATGGCAAGATCGAAGTTTTAAGCGTCGCCAAACTGTTGGCGTCGGCGATCAATTCCATTCACGACGAAACGAGCGTTTCGTCATTGTTTATTTGAAGAGTGGCGGAAAAGAAGCTGACCACTGACCACTGGTGAAGTTATGGCAGAAAAAATAGTAATAAAAGCCGAGAAACGTGAGACCGGCACCAAGAATGTGAACCGTCGGCTTCGTGCCGCAGGCAAAGTTCCGGTTGTCGTATACGGTGGAGGTACCGAGTCGGTATCGGCCGTCGCGGAACTGAAGGACCTTGCCGCGATCCTGCGGACGGACACGGGGGTAAATACCGTTTTTTCGCTCGACATACCGGGCGAAGGCGTCAATGACGTTATCTTTCAGGCAAGGCAGATCGATGTCATCCGAGGACGTTTGATCCACGCAGACCTGCGTCGATTCGCTCGCGGAGAGAAGATCGAAATGACCGTTCCGATCCATCTTATCGGTGAGCCTGAAGCGCTGAAAGAAGAAGGTGCTGTGATGACCCAGGCATTGCGCGAGATCAAGGTGCTCTGCGAACCCGCAAATACACCTGATTCGATCGACGTAGACGTGACCGGGCTTACGTCCGATCATGCCGTACACGTTTCGGATCTGAAGGTTGGACCTGGAATTGAGATCCACGAGGACCCGGAAACGGTGGTGGCCTCGATCGTCATCGTCCAGGAAGTCGAGCTCGAACCTCAGCTCGAGGTTGGTGCTGAGCCGGCAGTTGTCGGTGAAGATGCTCCGGCCGAAGGCGAAGGTGACGACGAAGGCGGCAAGTAGGTTTGGAAGCGAACTGGCTGATAGTCGGACTTGGCAATCCCGGTGCGGCTTACTTAAAAACGCGGCACAACATCGGGTTCATGATCGTTGATGCCTTGGCCCGGGAAAGCCAGACGCAGGTCAAACGCGACGAATGCCGAGGTCTGGTCGGGCGTGCGGAGATCGAAGGACGCCTCACCGAACTGGTCAAGCCGCAGACGTTCATGAATCTCAGCGGCGAAACGATCAGCTGCCTTTTGATGAAACCTGAACGCAGCATCGAGCGGCTGATCATAATTTCGGACGATCTGGCCTTGCCGTTCGGCAAGATCAGGCTTCGGCCGGCAGGATCGCACGGCGGACACAACGGGCTCAGGTCGATCATCGATCGCCTTGGAACGAATGAGTTCATCCGGGTTCGAATCGGGATCATGCCCGATCATCCGGTGAGTGAAACAAGTGATTTCGTGCTTGAGAAGTTTTCTAAAGACGAGAGTAAACATATAGAACAGATCTTGGAGACAAGCGTCGAAGCTATCAGGACCGTAATTCGCGACGGCATAGAAAAAGCGATGGCAAAGTTTAATTGATCGCGGGTACGAGATCTGACGATCCGAACCCGGGAACAATAACGAGGAACCTTCTTGCTGAGATCAGTAGATGCTCAGCTAGAGAGCCATAAGGAGGAAAAGGAATTGGCAAATAGAACTTACGAAGTGATGTATATCGTCGATCCGGAAACGCCGGCCGAGAAGCTCACTAAATTGAATGAAGCGGTCGGCAGTCTGATCGAAAAGGAAGGCGGTACGATAGTCCGAATGGACGACGGTGGTCGGCGTACGCTTGCATATCCTATCAAGAAAAAGACCGAAGGCTTTTACATCTTGTTCGAGATCGAAGGATCTGGACAGGAGATCGCCGAGCTCGAGCGCCGGATGCGCGTCAACGACATGATAATCCGGTATATCACCGTCCGTGTGGATGAGGACCGGAAGAAGGCGGAAAGAATCACAACGAAGCGTGAGAAGCGTACTTCTCTGCGTGCGAAATTCCGCGAGTCAACCGAGGAGGCCGCGCCGGAAGAGGCTACGGCTTAACGCCGGGAGAAGATTTTTATGATTGACAGAGAAATGGATGAGATAAAAGAACGCGATCTTATGGCCGACGAGCAGTTCGGCGAAAAGGCACCGCGCCGCTACCAGCGCCGCCGTCCGCGCCAGGTCGTTCCCGATTACATCGATTGGAAGGACGTCGAATTCTTGCGGCAATTCATTCCTGAGCGGGGCAAGATCATGCCGCGTCGTATTTCAGGAATTTCCGCTAAGGATCAGCGTCGGGTCGCGACGGCCATTAAACGAGCACGTTCGATGGCTTTGCTGCCGTACGTCTGGGAATGATTAGTCAGGACCGGTGCCCAGATGGTGATCGGGTTCTTGATTCTGGAGAAAGTAATATGGCAAACACTACAATTCTGTTAAGGGAAGACGTCGACGCGTTGGGCGGACGCGGAGAGATCGTTAAAGTACGGGCCGGCTATGCGCGCAACTATTTGTTGCCGCAGGGCCTCGCGACTCTTGCGACAAAGGGCAACGTAAAGCAGATCGACCAGGAGCGTTCGGCACTGCTCAAGCGAGCATCGGAAGAGAAGGCGACGGCCGAGCTACAAAAAGAGCAGATGGGGACGATCGAGCTGGCCTTCGAGCGTAAGGCGGGAGAAGGCGGAACGCTTTTTGGTTCGGTAACTTCGATGGATGTCGCCGAGGCCCTGCAGGCGAAGGGATACGAGATGGATCGTCGGAAGATCGTTCTTCGTGATCCCATTAAGGAGACGGGCGAATTTACGGTGAACGTCAAACTACACCGTGAGGTAATCCTGGTGATCCCGATCACGGTTACTGCAGAAGGCGGCGAGGCGCCTGATTCCAAGGAGAAGAGAGGGCGTAAAGCGAAGGATGAATCGGAGAACGTGGCGACCGAACCCGCAGGCGAACCGGATCTCGACACGGACTTATCATCCGAAGACGCGGCGGAAGCGTAGATTTATCTTCGTCGCCAACGGTGACTAACCTCTAAGCGAGCGTGACCCTCGGTCAAGACGGTACCGCCGAATCCGACCCTGAACGGGTCGAATGGATTAGATGATTAGAGGCTGTCTGAAAAGACAGCCTCTTTAAATTGCGTCCCGCTTTAGCGGGAGGTCAGGCTCGCCATCGCGCACCGCTTTAGCCGCATCGTTCCGTCGTCTCCGGCTACCATTATTCTCATAAGAAGCGGCCCTGAGAATTTTCCCGTTTAGAAAATTTACAGGCTGGAGAATTAGTCCTAGAATAGTCACACCTCCGTTCCTTAGAAACATGGCATTCGCATTCCCCGAGACTCGAAGAGAGCAATTCCTTGAACGTCCGTTGCCCAGCAGCGAAGAAAGCGAGCGCGCAATCCTCGGAGCAATTCTGCTGGATAATTCGCTAATTGCTCAGGCCGTTGAACACCTCAAGGCTGAAGACTTTTACGGACCTCTCCATCGTCGCATCTTCAATGCGATGATCTCTCTCTTCGAGGTGTCCAAGAATATCGATCCTATCCTGATCGGCGAGGAGCTGAAAAAGGAAGGGGCGATCGAATCGATCGGCGGCGTTGCGACGATCACAAATCTCACCTACGGCTTACCGCATTTTACTGATCTAAAGGACTACATAAAGGTTGTCCGCGACAAGTCCGTCATGCGTTCGCTTGTCCGGACGTGTAATGAGATCACAAGCGAGGCGCTCGAAGAGGAAGAGGATGCCGAGGTCGTGCTTGACCATGCCGAGCAGATGATCTTCACGCTGGCGGAAATGAAGGAGCGGCAGGGATTTTCGCGCATCCAGCCGATAGCCGAAAACGTCTTCGCCAAGATCCAGGAATATGCAAAACGCGACTCGCACGCCCTTACGGGCCTCGCGACTGGGTTTCGGGATCTTGACCAGATCACATCCGGCTTTCAGCCCAGCGATCTGATCATCGTTGCCGCCCGCCCGTCGATGGGAAAAACTGCACTTGCCCTGAACATAGCCCAGCGGGCGGCAGTGATCGAGAAAGCGACGGTCGCCGTCTTCTCGCTGGAAATGTCGAAGGAACAGTTGGTCATGCGTATGCTGAGCTCGCAGGCATCCGTGGATGCGAGAAACTTGCGGACAGGGATGCTTTCGAAACCGGATTGGGCTCGGCTCGCCGAGGCGATCGGAACACTCGCCGCGACGAATATCTATATCGACGATACGCCGGGCATTAACGTTCTTGAGATGCGTGCGAAACTCCGCCGCCTCGCCGCCGAGCAGAAGAAGCTTGACCTTGTGATGGTCGATTATCTCCAGCTCATGGGCAGCTCCAGCAGGAACGAGAATCGTCAGCAGGAAGTTTCCAAGATCTCCCGCGATCTAAAGACGCTTGCAAAAGAATTCAATGTACCTGTCATGGCTCTGTCGCAGCTGTCGCGTGCACCCGAGGCCCGAAATCCTCCTCGTCCGATGATGTCCGACCTCCGCGAGTCAGGCTCGATCGAGCAGGACGCCGACGTCGTCGCGTTCATTTACCGTGCGGATTATTACGCGAAGGCCGGGGACGATGTTCCTGAAGACCAAAAGAACATCGCCGAGATCATCATCGCAAAGCAGCGTAACGGCCCGACCGATACGATCAAGCTTGCGTTCCTGAAACAGTTCACCAGGTTTGAAGATGCGTATTTGCCTTGACGCGAAAGCCTGACGCCTAGATTGGATGTTACGCCCTTGCTGATCCGCGGGCGACTGGACGATAACTATGAACTTCGACCCAAAATTTCCGATCGGGAAATTCGACCCGGCACACTTTCCATCTCGCGAACAAAACACGAAGACGATCGCGAATCTTCCGGCCAGTTTAAC
>JBKJOR010000428.1:0-3294 GCA_046595575.1 Pyrinomonadaceae bacterium
AAAGCTTCCGCCCACTTCGCTGATCGCGGTTTCGCGCTGCAGATCGATCACTGCCTCAAACGTCTTTCCCTGATAACCCTGCCACTCGCCGGATGCGAAGTTGTTGTTCCCGCGCAAGCCATCGATGATCGCGATTTCGCCGCCGCCGGGATATTGGCTGCCGTACGGTGATGCGATCCGAACCGTCCAGTCATTCGATCGCTTATCGAAGCGCGCCTCTACGCTATTGGATCGAAACGCGCCGGAACCGGTGACGAATGCCTTTACCGTCGTCGTTTTATTTATGGTGATCGGGCCGGCATAGGTGGAGGATGCGGCAGTCGGCTCGGTGCTGTCGAGCGTGTAGTAGATCTTTGCGTTGCGCGCCGCAGATCTGATCGACACGGTTGTCGTTCCGGCAAACACGCGAGCGTCACTTTCTACCACCGGCACGGCGAGCCAGTCGCGAAAGACGCTCGAAGTTGAAATGTGATCGAACGCTTTGTCGTTCGGCTTGTCAGTCATCTCCAACTCGAGAACACCGCCCTCCATTATCTGTTCGTGAAGAACGTATGGGAACGGATGCGGCGCCCCGTTCCACTTTGCGGATTTGATGTAGTAGCTCGACGCAGATGCTTTTGGCGCCGACACGACAAACTTCTTTCCGTTCTCGAGGTGATAGACGATCCGCTTGAACAGCGGCGTTCCGAGATCGTAACGCGTCTGGCCAGGAAGAACTGAATAGAATCCGCTGGCGCTCAGAACGTACCATGCCGACATCTGGCCGCAGTCCTCGTTCCCGATCAAACCGTCAGGCGTCGGCTTATAGAATTCGTCCATTATCCGCCGTACACGATGCTGTGTCTTCGACGGCCGCCCCGCATAGTTGTAGAGATAAGCGATGTGATGCGACGGCTCGTTTCCGTGTGCATACTGGCCCATCAAACCCGTGATGTCGGGTTGTTCGCGGCCCGAGAGCTTTGCTTCGGTGGTGAACAACTCGTCGAGCTTGTCCACGAACTTCGTCTCGCCACCCATTAGCTGCATCAATCCCGAAACGTCGTGCGGTACAAAGAATGAGTACTGCCACGAGTTGCCCTCGGTGAAATGGAACGTGACCTCTTGGGGAGAGAACGGCTTTATGAATCCGCCGTTCAGCCTCGGGCGAAAAAACCGCGTCTCGCTGTCGAAGAGATTTTCGTAATTCCCGGAGCGCTTTTTGAAATGCTCCACGTCGGTGTGCAGCTTCTTCAGATACGGATCGGTATCGATCGAACCACCTTTTCCCAACGACTTCCGATTGAACAAAGTCGACGCCATGCTCATCAGGCACCAATCGTTATAGGCGTACTCAAGCGTCTTCGAAACGGACTCGTTCTCGTCTTCGCCTGATATGTAGCCGCGACGCTTGTATGCGGCGAGTCCAAAGTGATCGAGCTCGGCGGAGTGCTTCGCCGCCTTGTACGCTTTGTCGTAATCGAATCCCTTGATGCCCTTCGCCATCGCGTCGGCGATCACCGAGACGGCGTGATATCCGATCATGGTATCGGTCTCTTCGCCCCACAACTCCCACACCGGCAGACGACCGCCTTGTTCGTAGATGCGAATAAATGTGTTGATGAAATCGACCGTGCGTTTCTGATCGATGATCGTGTAGAGAGGATGTGCGGCGCGGAAGGTGTCCCAGAGTGAGAAGGTGGTGTAGTGGTCTCCTTGTGTCTGACGGGGAGAAGAGGAGACGGGGAGACGCGGGGATGTGGTAGCCGACTTGTCTCCGCGTCGCCAAGAATCGCTTGGGCTTCGCCCCTCGGTGTGCGGAAAAGCTCCGCTTTTCCGTCCCGCCTCAAAACTCACGCGGCTAGGCCGCGACCCGGCGGCGGAGCCGCCAATACTACTAGTACTCTCCGGCGAAGCAGAGCTTCGCCGCACACCGAGCGGCGGCGCCGGGGTGCCGGGCAACTGATGGATCTTCCCGTCGTGCCCGCGGTAGCGTCCGTCCATGTCATTGAAGACATTCGGATGGATCATGGTGTGATAGAGAGCGGTGTAGAAGTTGGTTGTCTGGTCATCCGTTCCGCCGGAAACTTCGATCTTCGACAGCTCTTTGTTCCAGGCGACTTTCGCCTCGGTGCGGACGCGATCGAAATCCCAGTGGGGCAACTCTGCTTCGAGGTTCTTACGTGCGCCTTCGATGGAGACGTATGAGATGGCGACCTTTATCAAGATCTTCTCGTCTTTCGATGTCTTAAATTGAAACGAAACCAGGTTTCCCCGCAACTGCATGGGATAGGATGAAGCATCCGAAGTCATAGTTCCGATTCGTGCCCTTCTGTCGGGTCTAACAAACTTGGAGAGTGCCGAGGGCGCAATCTGCGAAGTCGCTGCGTCTATTTTTTTTGAGAACTCAGCAACAAAATATATCTTTTGACGTTTTGCCCAAGACGATGATTCTCGGTGGCCTTCAATTCTGCCATCACTAACCCAGGCAACGTCGGAACTAAGGACCTTGTCCCGCCACTTTAAGTCGAGGATGATATTTGCCGTTGTATCCGGAAACGAATATCTATGTAAACCCACTCGCGTTGTGGAAGTCAGCTCGACCAGAGTTCCATCGTCATCCAGTTTTACGGAGTAATAGCCCGGCTCGGCCTTCTCGTTTTCGTGTGAGAATTTTGAAGCGTAACCATTCACCGATCTGTCGCCCTCTTGAGCAAATAGGTAGGAAGTGCCTACTGTCGGCATGAACAGAATGTCGGATCCGTCCGGAATCCCCGTCCCACTCAAGTGTGTATGTGAGAATCCGTAGATGATGTCGTCGCTGTAGTGATAGCCGGACGATCCATCCCAATTGTCAACACGTGTGTCGGGTGAAAGCTGAACCATCCCAAACGGCATCGTCGCTCCGGGGAAGGTATGTCCGTGTCCTCCTGTGCCGATGAATGGATTTACCCAGCGGGTTAGATCTCTTACCTGCGGAAAGGCGGTAGCGGAAAGAAGGAGAATACAGATGAGAAGCCAAAGCCGGGAGCGGGGGCAAGCTCGCCTTCCTGACCTGCGAATGCAGTCACGCCGAACAGAAACAATTTTGTCCATACAGTATGTTGCGAAGCACAAAGACAAGCCAACAACATCCGCAAAACTATGTTGCGAGACTAAGACAAGCCAACAACATTCGCAGGTCCGGAAGGCGGGCTTGCCCCCGCTCTTCTGTTAGTGCACAAACTCCCCACCGTATGCCTGCCTCAATCCCTCGCCTTTGATCCCCCATCGAAACCGAAATGAAGAATCGCCACCTCTGTGGTTGTAGCGGATCGA
>JBKJOR010000035.1:0-2794 GCA_046595575.1 Pyrinomonadaceae bacterium
CGGGCAACGGCCCACCTTGTCCGTTTACGACATAATCAATCACCACTTGCAAACCACGTTCGTTCCAGATGCGTCGACGGCTTCCTTTATCCGCCCATGGGCTGTGGTCGTACGGCCAACAACCTTCTTTTCTAAGGTCGCGCGTCGCGTACGCTTTGAACGAGTTCAATACCGATATCGATGATTGACCGCTGTTATGTACGACGCTGTGTGCGTGATTTGTGCGTACGTTCAGCGCGTATAGATGCCAACTGCGATATTCACAAACATTTCGAACCGCAGTTTCCACTACCTTTCGGGCCTGGGCGTCCAGCTTGAACGGCGGACTCTTCAATTTAGCTCGATTGTATTCGAGCCATTTCTCGTTCGGCTCTATGTACGGTGAGCGATACACGTTATTGAACCTGTCGATTGAGCCACGTTCATCACCATGTAACCACGTGCCGTAGGTTCTGAACGAGATGAAATACGCAATGGGAGTGTCGGTGTCGTTCCACATATGGGAGATATGGATACTATATTGGTCCGCTCAAGCGGTCGGTTCTGAGTTGTGTCGCAAACTACGTAGCCGGTCGGCCGACGCTGACCCATCCGCTTACGCGGACGGTACTGACTATCGTCGCAAAGGCTCGAGTTGATGGAAAGGCAGCCGCACGAGTCAGTACCCTCCGCGTAAGCGGGCGGGTCATACGTGGCGGTCTCTAGTCGAAGTCGGGCAACGGAACACAGCCCGACGGCTCACACATCAAACCCGATCTTTTCCCGCACCGCATATATCGCCTTATCCTGAGATTCGTGATAGGTCCGTACGAGCAGCTCGGCTAACAATCCCATCAGGAAAAACTGCACCGAGATCGCGAGCATGACTACGGCGATTATCGGGAGTGGCGTAAGAATGAATGATGTCCCGGAATAGAGCTTCAGGAAGATTGCCCACAGACCAGCCAGCATCGAAGTAACGAACGCGATCATGCCGAACGCACCGAATACGTAAAGTGGTTTCGTCTGATACTCCGCCATGAACTTTATCGTGATCAGATCGAAGACCACTTTTATTGTGCGCGAGATCCCGTATTTGGATTTGCCCATCGTCCGCGCGTGGTGGTCGACCGGAATCTCGGTGACGCGTGCACCGGCCCAGCTTGCATAGATCGGGATGAAGCGATGCATCTCGCCATAGAGCTTTACGTCCTGGATCACATCGCGGCGATACGCTTTGAGCGAGCAGCCGTAATCGTGAAGCGGCACACCGCCGATCCATGAGATCACTCGATTTGCGATCTGGGACGGGATCTTTCGTGAGATGAGTTTGTCCTGACGGTTCTTCCGCCAACCGGAAACAACGTCATAACCTTCATCCAGCTTTTCGAGCAGCCGCCGAATATCGGCCGGATCGTTTTGTAGATCCGCGTCCATCGGAATGAGTATCTCGCCTTTCGCCGCGTCGATGCCGGCCGACATCGCAGCCGTCTGTCCGTAGTTTCGCCGGAGCGAGATCACGCGTACACGATCATCACCCGCCGCAATCTCTCTGAGTATCTCTAGCGAGCGATCGGTCGAACCATCGTCGACATAAATGACCTCGGCCGTCTTGGCCAACGCATCGAGAGCGGCTCGGATCTTTTCGTGCATCGGCCGCAGATTCTCTTCCTCGTCCAATACGGGCAGGAAAAGTGAAAGATCGGGCATCGTTTGTGTCGTGATTTTCGAGTCCATCGCCAAGCTCTATAATCTACGGCTTTCCTGCCGAAAAATACAGTTTGCCCCTTTGCGAACTTTGCGAGCTTTGCGTGAAATCAGCTATTCTCACGCAAAGCCCGCAAAGTTCGCAAAGGTAAACGCTCATCAGGAGAATTCACATGATCGATCGCCGCCGATTCTTACAGCTACCACTCGCAGCAATTCCGCTGATGGTGCCTGAAAACATTACTAGCCAGACCCGCGAAATTGCGTCGTCGGGCAAGTTCGGTATGCCAGTCGTGGTTTCGACCTGGGATAGCGGTATCACGGCGAATAATGCGGCATGGGCTGAACTCATGAAGCGAAACGGCCGAGCTCTGGACGCGGTAGAAAAAGCGGGCAGGGCATCCGAGAGCGAGCCGAGCTGTTGCGTAGGTCTCGCCGCATGGCCCGACCGCGACGGTCGCGTAACTCTCGATTCGTGCATCATGGACGGCAACGGAGATATTGGTGCGGTCTCGTTTCTCGAACGCATAAAGCATCCGGTCTCGGTCGCTCGCAAGGTAATGGAAACGACGCCGCATGTTTTGCTATCGGGCGAGGGTGCGCAGAAATTTGCGGTCGCAAACGGATTTCCGCTTGCAGATGGAAGGCTCTCGCCCGAGGCAGAGAAGGAGTGGAAGAAGTGCCTTGAGAAATCTAAGTACAAACCCGAGGTCAATATCGAGAATAAGCGTGCATTTTCCCCGCCCTACTTTTTTGAGGATGGTTCGGCAAATCACGACACCATCGGGACTGTCGCGATGGATCTCAAAGGCGAGCTCGCAGGAATGGTGACCACTAGCGGAGTTGCGTTCAAGATGCACGGTCGCGTAGGTGATTCACCGATCATCGGTGCCGGGTTGTTTGTCGATAATGAGGTCGGGGCGGCGACGTCGTCCGGCGTCGGTGAGGAGACTATCCGCATTTGTGGCACTCACACCGTCATCGAGCAGATGCGTGCCGGTCGAACTCCCGAACAGGCGTGCCGCGAAGCTATCAATCGGATTGTGAAACGAGATCCGGCGAAAGCGAAGGAGATCCAGGTTGCTTTTCTGGCCTTGTCGAAAACGGG
>JBKJOR010000116.1:0-2835 GCA_046595575.1 Pyrinomonadaceae bacterium
GCTCGACACGCAATATTACAACCCCACCGATCCGCGGCCGTATGACGATACAGGCTGGACGCTCGGGCCGCTGCACAATGTAAAGACGGTGCGGGTGAAGGACACAAAAGTCCTCGACGCACCGATGACCTTGACGAACGGGCCTATCAAAGCGCAAGGGAAAGCTGAAGGTGCCGGCGTCCAAGGGTTAGTCGTGAATCACACCGGCGAGAGCGCGATCGCACAACTTCGGTATCGGTTAAAGGACGTTAAGTTCTCGTCGGCCGAGTCGTCCTTTAAGATCGGTGAGAAAAACTTTAACGCCGGTTCCTACATCATCAAGACTGAAGGCAATCCATCGGATCTTCAAGATCGAGTTAAGCGAGAAGCCATCGATCTCGGACTGGCCGTGACGGCGGTTAATAAGTTTCCCGAGGTTGCGACGCATCCGATCGGCGTGCCGAGAGTCGCACTCGTTCACACATGGCTAAATACGCAGGACGAAGGCTGGTATCGCATCGAGTTCGACCGGCTCGGCATTCCCTACGATTACGTCTCGGACCAGATGATCGGCCGCACTCCGAACCTCCGCGACAAATATGACGTGATCATCTTCGGGCCGATCCGTACGAGCGCCCAGAATATCGTCCGCGGCGTGCCCATGTTCAGTGAGAAAGAAGGACCGATCCCCTGGAAGCAATCGGATATTACACCCAACTTTGGGCGCTCGCCCGACCAGACGGACGACATCCGCGGCGGACTTGGCATACAGGGAGTCGCTAATCTGCAGGCCTTCATCCAGAGCGGCGGTCTGTTCATTACCATCGCCGACAATGCTTCGCTCCCGATTGATTTTGGGATTACGTCGGGCGTGACGATCCAGCAAGACGTCCGACTGTTCCAGGCACGCGGCTCGATACTCAGCACCGTCTTTGCCGATCGCAAAAGTCCGATCTCGTACGGCTACGATGAGAAGCTGGCGGTGTATTTCAATCAATCGCCACTGCTCAACGTCGCAGCCGTTGGACAAGGCGGTGGCGGCGGCGGTCAACCGCCTGCAGCCAGTGGAAGACCCAGCGGGCGCGGAAGCATTGACGATCCGGATGTCGTCCAGGGCCGAACGCCACCCGATCTAACGATGCCCACGCCGACACCCGATCCAAGTACGATCCCCCCGCTCGAAATGCGGCCTCGCGTGGTTCTGCAATTTGCGCCTGATAAGGAATTGTTCGTCAGCGGCATGCTGACGGGCGGCTCCGAGCTAGCCGGAAAAGCTGCCGTCGTCGACGTCCCCGTCGGCCGCGGCCACGTCGTAATGTTCGCCAACAATCCAATGTGGCGCCACGAAACGCACGGGAGCTTCTCCCTGCTATTCAACGCGATTCTCAACTACGACAATCTCGGCGTCGGCCGCACCGAGCCAAAGCCCGCCGCCACGCCAATAGCAGGGGAGGAACAGTAGGGTTCCATTTTGGATTTTAGATTTTGGATTTTGGATTTGAGTCGTGACACCTCTCACTCGATCGGCCCGGAGACGAAGTCCAGGTCCGTTATATTGTCGACAGCGTTGACCACCCTTGTCGACGGTTCGAAAACAAATCGTTTTGCGGTTGCTTCCAAGAGGTACGAATGGCCGGATGGTATGTCCTCGAATTGGTAGTAACCGAACGAGCTGGTGAGAGCCGAACGGGAGACGCCGTCAGGTGCCGTGATCGTTATCCTGACATTTGGAATTCCAAGTCCGAGTGCGTCAGAGACCCGCCCGCTGATAGAAATCGAAGCCGCCGTCGGAGCAAATAAGTACGCCAGACCGAATGGAGAAAGCGACTCCACCACCCCGCAGACAGAACGAACTCCATCTCCATTCGTCGTGCGGCCTGTAGTTCGATCGACAAGTATTTCGCCCTCGCCATGCAACAGTCTTAACGCAAGGAAAGCCTGTTCACTCAGGTCGGGCGGCACTGGTAGGCAGACCGTGATCGGTAGAGTGTAGTCGGCCCCTGTGGAGGCCTCGCGAGAGTTCGTCGTCAGGCCGCTGCGGCCGCGGTGTGCCCCGCGGTCACCTCGTCTTTGTGGGCCGCAAACGCCGCGAGCACTTCGCCCTTTTCCTGCTCAGGCACTTTTACAAAATCAAGCGTGCGCCCGAGCTCGGCCGCGACCTCGTCGAATTCTTCCGGCGAGATGCTCAATTTCCGGTGAGCTTCTTCCAGCCCGGTTGGAGTGCTTCCGGGTTTCGTTCCCACGTATTCGAAGTTTCCGCCAGCGACGTTGCATACCCAAAGCGTACGCATGAACTTGAGACCCGGCAATCGATCGAGGTTGTTCGTGTGCCACTCGCGAAGGGCCGGGTTCTTCGAAGTTTTTCCGACGATCGGATTTTCTACAATCGCGTCGCTAAAGTGGTCGATAACCGCCGCGATCGCAAACACACCGCCGAGCCGCTCATATAAACTTTTCTCTGTTGTCATATCAATCTCCTGAAGAACTTCCGTACTCGTCCGTTCCGTCTTAGGCTCACCCGCCTCGGAAAAACTGAATCGTAAGGTCTGAAGCGAATAGCGGGCTTGCTTCGAGTTTACCGGCCCGGGCCGGCAGCGTCTGTGTGTTCCCGCACAGAGAAAAAGACCCCCTTCCTTGAATAAGGTTGGGTGGCGGCCCGCTTCGAATGAAGGGGAGGTGAGCCAGTGTGCGCGAAAGCCGGAAGTCAGTACCACGTGCGGTAGCGGGTGGATTCGCCATCAACCTTTAATAGTGGGTTGATTCTAGTAAAGAAGTCCGTCTCGGGTCATGTGCAAAAGCAGATCCGCAGCCCGATGAACGGTGGGCATCCCGCTCACCGTCGCGTCCCCGAAAAAA
>JBKJOR010000180.1:0-5170 GCA_046595575.1 Pyrinomonadaceae bacterium
GCATCTGGGCAGAGCGGATGCCACGAGCCTGCTGATGCCTATCGCACTCGTCGCCGCATCAACCGTTGTCGGTGTGATAGCCGGCGCAATCCTCTATCCCCCGATCGGGTCGATCCTTGGCTTTTGGCTTTCCGTCGTATTTTCCTGCATTGTCGGCTACGTGACCTTTAAGAACCACGACAAACGCGATCTGCCTGGCTAATACCCATTCAATCCTTCGTTTGATATCGCACGTTGTTCGACGTGCGATATTTTTTTATACTCGGTAGCTTGCAATGAAGTGCGAGTTACACAGGATCGGCATCTATGGCGTTTTGGCGGCGGAATAAAGAGGACAAGTTCTCGAGCTCTATACTTGGGCTGGACAAGTCGATCGAGGAACTGAAGGCTCAGGAAGCAGCGGTTGAAAGAGAGTTGAGCGTGCGGTTCTCGAAGGCGATCGAAAAGACGCGTGATTCGATCAATAACCGGCTCGACACGGTGTTTGAAGGTAGAAAGCAGATCGACGATGTTTTGCTTGACGAGCTTGAAGAGCTGCTGATCTCGACCGACATCGGTGTTCAGACTACGATGCAGGTACTCGCTGCCGTACGGCGCGGAGTTTCGCGAAAGGAGATAAACGATCTGGCGGCGCTAAAAGGCGTGATGAAACAGGAACTGCTAGATATCCTCGAACACTCAAGAGTGGCCGGCGTCGCGTCCGAGACGTCCATTTCCGAATCGATCAAACCGTATGTCTTGATGGTCGTCGGCGTGAACGGAGTCGGAAAGACGACGACCATTGGAAAGCTCGCACAGCGGATCAAGAATGAGGGGAATGAAGTTCTCATTTGCGCCGCCGACACATTTCGCGCGGCGGCGTCGGACCAGCTGGAGATCTGGGCCGATCGAGCCGGTGTTCCGATCATTCAACAAAAGCAGGGGACTGATCCGGCGGCGGTTTTGTTCGATGCTCTTCAGGCGGCAAAGGCCCGAAACGCAGACGTACTTATTGTCGACACGGCGGGCCGACTTCATAACAAAGCTAATCTGATGGCTGAGCTTGAGAAGATGAAGCGCATTGCAGCACGGGAAGTCGAGCAGGCTCCGCACGAGACGCTTCTGGTGATCGACGCAGTGACGGGACAGAATGGACTCGAGCAAGCGAGACAATTTACAAAGGTTGCCGACGTAACCGGCATTGTTCTGACGAAGCTCGATGGTACGGCGAAGGGCGGTATCGCCGTCGCAATCGCCAAGGAGCTGAGCTTGCCCATACGTTATGTCGGAATTGGCGAACAGGTGGACGACCTGATGGTCTTTGACGCGGAAAGCTACGTCAACGGACTTTTTAATTAGATTATATTTCTGTGGATACTTTGAACCTGAAACCCGGCACTACGGACATTGAGATAACGCGGCGAGCGCTTGAACTGGCAGCCGTCGGCCAGGGCTTGGTATCGCCGAATCCGCTTGTCGGCTGTGTCATCGTGTCCGACTCCGGCGAGATCGTGGGTGAGGGAACATACACTTACGACGGGGTCACACACGCCGAGTTGATCGCCTTGGAACAAGCGGGTGAAAGGGCGCGAGGCGGGACGGCATACGTATCGCTCGAGCCTCACGCGCACCATGGTAAGACTCCGCCATGTACCGACGCGTTGATAAACGCCGGGATCGTCCGCGTGGTTGCTCCAATAGATGATCCAAATCCACTGGTATCGGGAAAAGGTTTTCAGCGATTACGCGAGAACGGGATCGAGGTTGTTACCGGGATCCTCGCGGACGAAGGCTCGCGTCTGAATGAGAAGTTTATCTGCTGGCACAAAAAGGGCCGGCCGTTCGTCCATCTAAAACTCGCAATGTCTTTAGACGGTCGAATATCTTTGAACAGCAGCGTGTCGACCGCACTTTCCAACTCGGATGCGATCCGACGTGTTCACGAATTCCGACACGAGCACGACGCGATCCTCGTCGGTTCGAATACGGCTTATGTAGATGATCCGAGTCTTACGGACCGGAGCGGATCTCGGCGTCGTCGACCTCTCGTTCGAGTAATGCTCGACAACAGGCTTCGGATTCCAGTCAGCTCGAAACTCGTTCTTACAGCTTCCGAATCGCCTACGCTTGTCATATCGAATTCTCCGGATACGAAGAAAATAAATAAGCTGGCGGCGCAGGGTGTAGATGTTGTATCTGCGGATGCTCGGGATCTCGAAGCCGTCCTGCAGGTACTGCGTTCGCACGAGATACAGAGTGTCCTCGTTGAAGGCGGAACGGGTGTTGCGGGAGCGTTCCATGACGCAGGTCTAATAGATAAACTGACGATGATGGTCGCGCCGATCGTGATCGGTGGATCAGACGCTCCGGTAGCTTTTGGTGGCAGGGGATTAGCCGACATTAAGGAAGCCGTCCCGCTCACGGATATTTCCGTTGTGCGGCACGGCGACGATATTGAGATCACCGGATATTTCTGATCCGCCTCAGCTACGGAGCCATGCGGCCCAGGTCGATAAGCCGGAAGTTGTCGAGATGCGGAAAGACGTACCTCATAGCATCGAGTTCGAGTCCGAACCATTTCGCCATCGTACCTGAGTACTGCCTCCACAGGTGTCGTCCGCGCATCAGACATTTAGCAACAAGTAAATCAAATGGCTTCTAACTCAGGACCTGGCAAGCGAGTATTTGCAAAGAGATCGCTGGGGCAAAATTTTCTGGTCGACACGAGCATCGTCGAAAGAATTATTAGAGAGTTCGCGCCTCAGATCGACGATCTCGTTGTAGAGATCGGCCCCGGTCAAGGAGCTCTCACCGAAAAACTTGTCGGGCGTGTTGCAGCCGTCTACGCATTGGAATTCGACACATGGTTAACCGCATCGCTCACAAAGAGGTTTGCGGCGGATCCAGCTTTCACAGCGATCGAGGGCGACGCATTGACGTTCGATTTCCGGCAGCTTGTCCCGGACGGGAAAAAGTTGCGGCTGATCGCGAATCTTCCGTACAACATTTCGACTGCGATCCTTCAGCGACTCTGTGAGTTCCACGACCTTTTCTCAGACTGCACACTAATGTTCCAGCGCGAGGTCGCGGACCGAATAACAGCGGCACCCGGGACGAAAGACCGCGGATATTTAACACTGCGGACCGAAGCCGACTTCAACGTGCTACGGCTGTTCGACGTTCCGCCAACCGCGTTCTTGCCGGCTCCAAAAGTGTGGAGTTCAGTAGTCAGGCTCACTCCTTCCGATAATCGTATTGAATACAGATCCGCGTTCCTCGAAATTATTGCCGCTGGTTTCGCGCAGAAGCGAAAGACGATCTTGAATAATCTGAAGCCGAAGTATTCGGACGCTGCCAAGCTTCTCGCAGCGGCAGACATCGATCCGATCCGACGCGCCGAAACCCTGTTGCTTACAGAGTGGACGAGATTGGCCGAGGTTATCGGCGAAACTCAAGTAAATACGTAACTTCGCTGTGTTATCATCTACCTGAGTGAGTAAAAAAATAGAAATTATACCGCTGGGCGGAATCGGCGAATTCGGAATGAACTGTATGGGGATTCGGTACGGCGACGAGATGATCATCGTCGATGCCGGCATGGGATTCCCCGAAGAGACACCTTTCGGCGTCGACATCTCGATTCCCAACTTCGATTTTCTTGAAGAGTATCGCGACGACCTTACGGCTCTGATCCTGACACATGGACACGAGGACCATGTCGGAGCTCTCGCTTACATTCTTAAAAAATACAACTTGCCAGTCTACGGCTCGCGCTTTACGCTGGCCCTCGCCGAAAAGCGTCTCGAGGAGTTTCGTATGCTCGACGACGTGCTGCTTCACCGTGTTCAGGCAAATGACGTCATCACGCTTGGAAACTTCAAGATCGAGTTCATACACGCATCGCATTCGCTCGTCGAGTGTTTTTCGCTAGCGATCACAACTCCGATCGGAACGGTGATTCACACCGGCGATTACAAGATCGACGACACGCCAGTCATAGGAAAGCCATACGATCTCAAAACCCTAGGCCGGTACGGTGACGAAGGAGTTTTGGCTCTGCTCGCGGATTCGACGAACGCCACCGTGCCGGGGCGTACTCCGTCGGAACAAGCGGTCATCCCGGCGTTTCGCGAGATCTTTGAAGAGACGACTGGTCGTCTGTTCGTCGCGACATTCTCGTCATCACTTCACCGGTTGCAGATCATTTTCAATATTGCGCAGGAGTACGGTCGGAAAGTCTGCGTGCTTGGGCGCTCTATGCAGAAGAATGTCGAGATCGCGAACGAACAGGGGCTGTTGAAGATAGTTCATGGCGGAATGATCTCAATGGGCGAGGCGCGAGCTCTGGATGATGATGCGGTCTGCTATCTCGTCACCGGGTCGCAGGGAGAGAACCGAGCTGCGTTGTGGAACATGGCAACGTCGACCTATAAAGGTCTCGAGATCGACAAGGGCGACACCGTCGTACTTTCGGCACGAATCATTCCGGGCAACGAGAAGAATATCAGCCGGTTGATCGGGCATCTCTACAAGCGCGGAGCGAACATCATCGAAGAGAAACGCCGGCTTGTTCACGTCTCGGGCCACGCGTCGCAGGAAGACATCAAGATCATGGTCGAGACAGCTCGGCCGAAATATCTCGTCCCGATCCACGGCGAATACCGCATGCTGTTCCGACACAAAGAGTTCGTAAAGAATCACGTCGCCGGTTATTCCGACGACAACATCGTCCTGATCGAAAATGGCGACGTCCTCGAGTTAGACGAGTTCGGTGCCCGAGTTGTCGCAAAGCACGAGCTTCACAAGACATTCATCGATGAGGAATCAATGGGTGAGATCGAATACGACGTCGTTCGCGAGCGAAAGAAGCTGGCATATGGCGGTGCGATATCTCTGGTCGTGATGGTTGATAAGCAAACGCACCTGATGGCCGGCGAACCGCAGATAACATTTCAGGGTGTCGCCGGACTTGAGCCGACGAATGGTTTCGCCGCTGACGCGCGGAAGGCGATCTCCGATGCGATAGGTGAAATGAAACAGTCACAGATCGCGGACAAAGTCGTTTTCAAAGAAAACCTGCGCATCCACCTAAAGCGTTTCGTACAGAAGAAGATTCGATCTAAGCCAGTGATCGTAACGACGATCGTTGAGGTTTAGCCCGACGCCTAACTTACCCAAGATTCAGACAAGG
>JBKJOR010000220.1:0-4612 GCA_046595575.1 Pyrinomonadaceae bacterium
CACAAAACGAAATCTCACCTTCCTGCGTGCCGTAGGGGATGATGCACATTTCGGTGCGGCGGAAGTCATAATTGAACAAATCCTGAAACCACATACCCGCAATAAAGAGGAAGTTCCACGGGTCCTGACGACGCTTCTCGATATCTTCTGCCGTTCGATCCGGACCAACCTTACCGTAGTCTTTACCGGAAAGGCCAAATGATTTGTCGAACTTCTTTAAGATGCCGCCAAGCGTAAGGCTGTGCGGTGCTCCGTACGGGTTATAGTTCTTCAAGAGAGCGAGGCCCATCATTAAATTCGAGAACCATTTACCTCGGTTCGTATCGGTGATGTGCTGCATGTCGGTGACCAGGCCCTGAATGTTCAGGAACTGGGGAACGGGAGCCATCTCCTTCGTTTCCTTATTTACCATCACGGCTGTTCCAACGCCGCAGTTTGGGTGGCAGCCGCAGCTGACCTGACCCCAATCCGACTCCGGCCCATGAACGACGTCGGCGAAATCTGCGAATGCACCCATCAACGAAAGCGGGAACCAGTCCCGCGTCGGTTCCGTTATACCGACCTGCTTTTGCACGTCGATCGCTAGATGCGACAACGTGTATCGCTGCTGTAAGCGACGCTGTTCGGTGATCAGCTCATCCCGACCCGTGAACGACACCGGCTGGAAAGCGATGAACGAGATCTTCTTCGGATTCTCGAGTGCGAAACGAATGATCGTTCCTACTTGGTCGTTATTAATGCCGTTTACAAGAGTCGTTACTAGAATAATGTCGACGCCCGCTTCATGCAGGTTGTTGATCGCGCGAAGTTTTACGTCGAACAAGTTGCCGATCTGGCGATGCGAGTTTGCGTCGTTGCCGATCCCGTCAAACTGAAGATATACGAACCGAAGTCCCGCCTCAGCGGCCTCGCGACAAAATTCTTTCGACTTTGCAAACTCAATTCCATTTGTCGCAGCTTGCACCGAGTTGTAGCCAACCTTGCGAGCATAGCGAACAGCGTCGAGGAAGTAAGGGCTGAGCGTCGGCTCACCGCCCGAATACTGAACAGACATCTGACGACGCGGTTTGATCTGGATCGCGTTGTCGAGGATCTCACTAACATCTTCCATCGACAGCTCGTGAACGAAACCGACCTGATTCGCGTCCATGAAGCAAGGGTCGCACATCATGTTGCATCGGTTTGTAAGATCAACTGTCAACACGGCACCGCGGCCGTACTTCACAGAAGACGTTCCGTGGTTGTGCAGTTTCTCGTCATTGTGAGCTTCGATATCGCGGCCTGGGAAAAGCGTCTCGATGTGCTGGAGGAATTTGGCGTCGATCGCCATCATGTCTTCGAAATGCCCGTGGGTAGGACAGTCCTTGATCATCCACACCTCACCGTCACGTTCGATGATCTGAGCCTTGATCTCACCCACGTTCTCGTTGATCAGCGCCGAAACCTCGCGGTTACCGCTCAAGATCTCTTCTCTCGCTTCTATAACACAGTTTGGACAGAGTGAGTCCGTCTGCCGGGGAAAGCCCAATGTCGGTTTCGACTTTTGCCACGACTTCAAAAGCGGCTTATCCGACCACTTCGGAGTAAAAGATGGGTTTGGCTTGAATTGATTGACCGACTTAATGGCGTTGAACGCGCCCTTAGCAATGTATGTCAGTCCTTTTTCGAAATGTTTTACTGGTCTCATTTTTATATCAGTCCTCGCACTTATTAATGCGTGTCGTCACAAATATTATCTTCGGTAATGAAAATAAGGGCCGAGCAGAGAGAAATCCCGAATGAAGCCAGCAATAATCGTGCCTCCAACCCATTGAGACGCGACATATAATTAACTCCTTTAACAGCGACAGTTAACGAGACTTCGGTCAATGCCTTGCAATTGAACTGATGCCGCCAAATGACACAGACTTCCAGATCTC
Organism: Pyrinomonadaceae bacterium; assembly: GCA_046595575.1. Taxonomy (GTDB): domain Bacteria; phylum Acidobacteriota; class Blastocatellia; order Pyrinomonadales; family Pyrinomonadaceae; genus OLB17. The sequence goes on from JBKJOR010000220.1 coordinate 1,920, forward strand.
GGCGTTTGGGACGTTTTTGACACATGGGTAGAAACGGCCCGGACAATGTGCAGTATCCATTAAGCCATCGCTTAACACGGCCGCTTTGCCCTGATCTACGGACGCCACGTCAAGACCATTCTGATGACGGTTATCTCTGGGCCCGGGATAGAAGCCGTAATAGTGTTCACCAATAGTACACTTTAAGCGCCGAAGTTAACTCTTACGTGAACACGACTCGACCAATATGTTGATAACAAGAGAGTTAGGAAGAAAACTTCTTTCTTTACACGTTTAAGTGGATATGCTAAATTTTCAACCACTTCAAGGGAAATTGGGTCAATTTTCAGCCGGGTCAGAAATTCATCAGTAGAAGTTTGGAAGACGCAGCAGCTAGAACCTGTTAATTTAGGCTTTTTGTTCAAGGGCATCTATGTCTATCCGCTTCGGGACCTCCGGCTGGAGAGCCATCATTGCCGACGAATTCACCTTTGCGAATGTCGAGCGGGTCACTAAAGCGATTTGCAGCTATTTGAAAACTCAGCGTGACGATACGAAGCAAAGCCTGATCGTGGGGCACGATTCGAGGTTCATGGGTGAGAAATTTTCGACTCTTGCCGCTGAAATTGCAGCGAAAAGCGGATTTCAAGTTCTACTATGTACAGGGCCGACCCCGACACCCACTATCTCACATGCAATTCGAGACCAGCGAGCATCCGGTGGTTTGAATTTCACGGCGTCTCATAATCCGCCCGAGTATCAAGGTATTAAGTTCTCGACTTCGGACGGAGCACCGGCCCTGCCTGAAATTACCGGCGAGATCGAGCGGGCGATAGTCAGTGACGCAGCTCTCGCATACGAAAGCGGCGGTTCGGTCGAAGCTTTCGATCCGCGACCTGCATATCTCGAAGATCTTAAATCGAAGATCGATCTCGCCTCCATAGCGAGCTCAAAAGGAAGATTCGCATATGACGCATTATGGGGAACGGGCCGCGGATACCTGGACAAGATCCTCCGCGAAGCGGGATGCGAAGTCGAAACTCTAAACGATTGGCGAGACGTTACATTCGGCGGCCGATCACCCGAGCCCGGCGAAGATCATTTGGACGAGCTTCGCGAAATTGTTCGAACTAAAAGTTTGACTCTTGGTATTGCAACCGACGGTGACGGGGACAGATTTGGGATCATTGACAGCGATGGAACGTTCATAACGCCGAACCAGTTGATAGCGGTCCTCACGGACTATCTTGCGGAAAGTCGCGGATGGACAAAGGGTGTAGCAAGAAGTGTTGCGACATCGCACCTGGTGGACCGGGTCGCGAGAGAACGAGGACTGAAGTTGTATGAGACACCGGTGGGATTCAAGTTCATCGGCGAGTTGATAAATAAGGACGAGATCATACTCGGAGGGGAAGAGTCGGCCGGGCTTTCGATTCGCGGCCACTATCCCGAAAAAGATGGCATCCTGGCGTGTCTCCTGGCCATCGAAGCGGTTACAGCAAGACAAGCGAGTTTTAGAGAGCAACTGGACGATCTCTATCGACGAGTTGGGAAACTCGAATCAGGGCGTATCGGAGTTAAACTGACCGACGACATCGCGGCAAGATTGAAAGAAAAACTCGCTTTGGAACCTGGAGAGATCGGCGGGCGCAAGATCGAGAGAATTAATAGAACGGACGGAGTCAAGTTTCTTTTCGCCAACAACAGTTGGATGCTCATGCGGCCGTCAGGTACTGAGCCACTCGTCCGAATTTACGCCGAGAGCGAGAGCAAAAAGGATTTGGAGGAACTGCTTGAAGAAGGTCGGAAATACTTACTCGGATAGAACGCGTCGACGAACGGAGCGACCGTCTAAGTCACCGAGAAAGGCCTCGCGTACTATGCCCGGTTGGGCAGTGTACGCTACAGCGATAACTCTCGCGGTAGCTGTCTGTCTAACAATTAACTTTAGGGCATTCACCGAGTTAAATACCGAGATAGGACAAAACGAAAGTTTGAACTCAGAAATCGAGAAAGTAACGAGCGAAAATCTTAATTTGCAGGAAGAGATCTACTATCTGCAAAACGATTCGAATGTCATTGAGCGCGAAGCCAGAAAGTTTGGTTTTAGGCGCCAGAATCAGGAGAAAAAAGTTTCCGTGCCGGCGAATAAGTAAGCGGAGAAATTTATCCGCCGACACAATCACCAACCCTTAAAAAACTGCCTTTTGCCTATCATCTCCGCATAGCCAACAGTAAACCTTCCGTAAAATTCGCGGCTTGTGTTTCCCGAACACGAGCCGCACCACCTTTTAAAGCAGTCCCAAGTCCCAGGTCGCAAGTTCATGATAATTTTAGAGGTGAAGGTTGCGAAGTTTTGCAATCACTTCCTCCAGGTTCAAAACGGTCACATCTTCGATCCGCGAGCAAATTTCCATCAGCATATAATCCTGTGCATTGCCTCTTTGCTTCGCGACCGAATACGGAAGATCTTCTCGAAAGGTCACCATCGAGTATTTTGAAAAGTAATCGGGATACGTCTGTTCCAGTTTTGTTTCAAGCTCGCGCTTACGTTGGAACACAGGATCCGCGACTCGGTCACGCATCTCATAGAAATTCTCTTCGGCCATGTCGGCGATCGCGTCGGTGTTGATCTTTCGAAGCTGACCATACTCGTCGTATATAGCCTTCCAGTCGAGACCGGAAGTCGACCCAACCGCTACGGCAGGTGTTAC
>JBKJOR010000261.1:0-4660 GCA_046595575.1 Pyrinomonadaceae bacterium
ACGTCGCCCAAAAATTGAGTACGACAACGCGGCCTCGATAACTCGTGAGCGACTGAGACGCGCCTGTCAGATCCTTTAACGCGAGAACTGCATCGTCTGAAACCGGTGTCGGATTCGGCAACGGCGTGTCAAGCACTTTCAAAGCATTGACCTTCAGAAAATTCTTGCCCTTCTCGGTGCGGAGCTCGCCTTCGACTTCTACGGCCCTTGGAACGATGTCGAGAAAGTCTTTCCCCTTTGGTTTGAAAGCTCCGGGCTCAAGCGTATAAAGCGTGAAGCCTTTCTCATCCTCCACTGCAAGCGCCTGAGGCAATCCCAGTTCGGAACAGTCGAGCGCGCACTTGATGTCAGCCGGGTCTCCGTATGGCGTCTTCTTGCGATCGGGCGCCTCGAACCAGCACACCGAGCATACGACCTGTCCCTTAAGCTTTACCTGCTTGGCGCCTTGTGCTAACGAGGTGGCAGAAAGCGCTCCGATCAGCAATAAAAATAACGTGAATTTTCCCATAAAATGAAAAGGGAGCGTTCGACTGGACGCTCCCTTGAATATAAAACCAAACGAACGATAAGGCTAGACCTCGGACTTTGATTGGTCCTTGCCCTTGCAACATTCGCAGTTATCGCAACAGCCGTTCGTGACATCTGTTGCAGAGGCCGAAGTCGCCGCCATGGCTCCTTCTTTCTTCTCCATCGGGCACGAGTCGCCACAACAACCGCAGCATTCGTGACCTTCCGCCGTCGCATGATCGCTGCCACTCTTCATTTTGTCGCACGACATTCCAACGTGTTCGCCTTTATCGTCGTGGCCCTTCGCCTTCATCGGGCAAGATTCGCCGCCCTTGGAGCAACAAGCTTTGTCCGTTCCGGCGGCTATTGTTTCATTTTGTGTATACGCGTAGGCCGCGATCGCAAGTCCGAAGACCGCGAGGATCGCAAGCATAGATATAATTCGCATTTTCATTTAATTTCTCCTACTAAATATTGTCTCTGGTTATGGATCGCGTAGACCTCTGAGGGACGGCGACCCGTGGATTCGAACAGACATGTTCGAAGTACGAGAGCGCAATTTTCTAGATCCGGAGTAATTGGTGTTTGATGCGTTCGGTTCGCCGGTCGAGCAGTGGAGGCCCACGATAATTGAATGTTGCCGTAAATATCGTGGCGAAGTGGCCGGCAGAAGTACGCGGTTCGGATTTGGCGACAGCGGCCTGCGAATCCTCGGTTAACGAGACTGAATTCTTTTCTATCGGACCGGCAAGTAGGGTCACCGTCATCGGACAGTAATCGAATTCGTAGCTGGCCCACACGGTCGTCTGGGTTTCGTCGCCGCGGTCCGTCACCTTGCCGCAATGTTTGGACTGTTTCTTGAGCGGGCAATGGTCGCTCTCGACAACGGCGTCCATCGTTTGGCAATAAGCGACACAAACCCCGCCACCGGCGTTCAGACAAACGAATGCAACCACAAACAGGGCCAGAAGTCTCGTTTTCTTAGAGTTTGTGATCATCAGGACAATTATATAAGCCGTTTTGGAAAAGACTACCGTGACATTAGTCACCCGCTACGTCACTATTCTAACACTCCATTTAGACGTTGAACCGGAAGTTTACGATGTCCCCTTCCTGCATCACGTACTCTTTTCCTTCAAGCCGTGTCAGACCTTTTTCCTTGGCCGAATTCATCGAACCAGCGTTAGTTAAATCGTCATACGACACGATCTCGGCCCGGATAAAACCTCGTTCGATATCCGTGTGGATCTCGCCGGCGGCTTGCGGAGCTTTGGTGCCAACCGGAATCGTCCATGCACGAACTTCCTTTTCACCCGCGGTGAGAAACGACATCAGCCCGAGCATGTGATACGCAGCTTTGATGAGCTGATCAACACCGGACGATGCCAAACCGTGGCCTTCAAGATATTCCGCACGCTCGGCAGCCTCGAGCGCGACAAGATCCGCCTCAAGCTTTGCGCAAATGACGACTACGTCAGCCTTCTCGGCTTCCGCGTGTTTTTTTACAACTTGAACATGCGGATTCGAATCGGGGTCGGCGAGCGAAGCCTCATCGACATTCGCCGCGTAGATCGTCGGCTTCGTCGAAATAAAGAACCAGCTCTTCACGATCGCGCGTTCGTCCTCGGTCAGGTCAGCCGCTCGCCCCGGCCGTCCCTCCTCAAGCACCGGCTGAATCTTGTCCAGAATCTCGAGCTCGCGTTTTGCGTCCTTGTCACCGGATGACTTTACGGCACGTGCCGCCTTGTCGCGTCGCTTCTCTGCCGATGCGAGATCGGCGAGAGCAAGTTCGATCTGGATAGTCTCGATATCGCGAACCGGGTTGACGGAGCCTTCGACGTGGATGATGTTCTCGTCCTCGAAACACCGTACGACTTGGATGACCGCGTGAGTTTCGCGTATGTTCGCGAGAAACTGATTGCCGAGACCTTCGCCCTTCGAAGCTCCCCGCACGAGCCCGGCGATATCGACAAACTCGACGGTGGCGGGCACGACCTTCTGAGCCTTGTTCATCTTCTCAAGGATCGGCAGACGCTCGTCCGGGACTGCAACTACACCGATATTCGGCTCGATAGTAGCGAAAGGATAATTGGCCGCGAGGGCCGCCTCCTGCGCCGTGAGAGCATTAAATAGAGTGGATTTTCCGACGTTGGGTAATCCGACGATTCCTGCTTGTAACATAAGGTCAAAAGTAGGGCGGACTGTTAGTCCGCCCTGCCCTAACCGACAGTCTAGCAGTATGAACGGGGACGGGCTAACAGCCCGTCCTACATTTGCGGCAGATACGTATTCGGGACAGGTTTGTCCCCGCTGATGCCGAACTGTGCGGCGAATACTCCGTTCTGGCTTTGCAGCGCATACCATACGCCAGTTGAGGGTCGGAAAACCGCGGCATCGTCCTTACCATCTCCATCGTAATCGCCCGTTACAGGCAGATCACCGGCGAGACCGAAATTGAACTGGCCAAAGCCGGCGGTCGATTGAAGCAGGTACCAAACGCCGTCGCGAAAGACAGCGAAGTCAGTCTTCGCATCGCCGTCGTAATCACCCTGCGCCGGACGGTCAGTCGCGATCCCGAATGCAACGGCGGTCACGCCGCCGTCCGAGCTTCGCGAAACGTACCAAACGCCGGTTGTGGGACGCCAGACGGCGATGTCGGCCTTGCCGTCGCCGTCGTAATCACCGACAACAGGTTTGTCGCCGTCGATCCCGAACTGACCGATCGTGTAGGTTCCTAGGCTGTCGCTGTTCGCTATATACCAGACGCCGGTCGATGGACGATATACGGTGATGTCCGTTTTCCCGTCGCCGTTAAAATCGGCAGGTGCGGGTATGTCGCCAGCGGAGCCGAACGCGCGTGCTGTGTAGAACCCCGCCTTGGTCAGCAAATGCCATGTACCGTCCGACGGACGGAAAACGGCATGGTCGGTCTTACCGTCGCCGTCGTAATCGCCGGGCGTCGGGATATCGGTTCCGATGCCGAACTGCGTGAAGATATAACCCGAGCCGTTGCTTTTCTGCACATACCAGACGCCGGTGTCGGGACGGAAAACGCTGATGTCCGATCGTCGGTCGCCGTCGAAGTCGGCTGTGCGATTCTTCGCGATAGCAAGCCCGGCTACCGGCCCATCACTGATATTGCCATCGATATTGAATGTTACGCCGCCCCAGGTTTCATTGTGCGGCGCCTGCCACTGTTTAATACGTTGATGATTGTTCCAGACGTTTGTGGGAAAAGTCGGAAACGTTACGTAGGTCCAAACCGATGGCACGTTATCCCAGCGGGCCATCCAAATAGCATCCATCCTGCTCACCTCGGGAAGATTCACCCAATCTTCCTGAGCGTTTTTCGGTGAACCGTAGGTTCCCGATTTGTATCCGAGCTGCTTTACGCGATCGGTCCAGCCTTTGAGGAATGCGATTGTCGCCGTCCGGCATCCGAGCGTGTCGGGATTCGGCGGATCGTATCGCTCCATGTCGTAGTAGAGGATCGTTCCCTGCGTCAGCCCGATGCTGTTCGCGTCTGCGATCGCAATATCCGCTTCGCCTCGGCCCTGCTGCTCAGCGACGACAGGGTCGTAACTTAGTTTCGCCGTCGTCCCCGACGAGGTACAGGGCGATTGGTATCCGACGATCGTCGGGATCAGTCCCCAACCCATCGCTGAAACCTGATCGATCCACGCCGGGTTATTGGTGAATGGTTGGTTCGGGCAGGCGCGGTTGCGCCCGCTCATGTAGATATTCGAATCGTAGTGCGGCGACATGTCCCACCAGAGCTGCATTTGCGCGATGCTTCCAGCCTGGCATTTATCGAATCCACGGTTTAGGCTGATTCGTGTCGATCCGCCTGGCGGTGCGGCGAACATCGGTAACGCTGCGTCACGAGCTTTTTCTTTTTCGATTCGAGCAAGCTCAGCGATCTTCGGGGGCGTGATGTCAGCACCGTCCGCCACCAGTCGAGTTTCCTGAACGCATCCCGTTTTGAACCCGGCGCATGATCCCTCGGTCTTGAGCCGCCAGTTTCCCGATCGTCGTTCCTCCGTTTCATCCGGCCCGGCCAAATCCACGCGTTTTTCATTGAACTGCCATGTCAGGCCCCCGTCTTCGGAGACGTACTTGACCGACCCGACAAAGTTCGAACTGGTCGTAACAC
>JBKJOR010000418.1:0-11402 GCA_046595575.1 Pyrinomonadaceae bacterium
CATCTGCTTTAGCAGGTCGGTTTCGAAGGGCCGCGAGCGATCGCGGGCTTTTTTGTTCGAGTCGGAGTTAACCTTCGCCACTTGATGCAAAATAATTATTTCCAGACAGTGTCGACCTCCTACTTCACTTTTTCACTATTTCACTTTTTCGCTCTTTCACTTTTGCACTTTTTTGTGTCATATTTCGCGACATCCACAGCTTTATTAAACTCAGAGAAAACCCGAGGAGATATTTATGAAGATACTATTGACGATCTCGCTGCTTTCTTTCGCAGCATTTGCACTGATCGGTTGTGCCCCGGCGGCCAACACGAACACTGTTGTCACCAACACGAACACTAATACGAACACGGCCCCAAAAGCCACGGCACCGACAGCGGACTCGCTTATGGCGCTTGAGACCAAAGCGTTCGACGCGTGGAAGGCGAAGGACGGCAAGTTTTTCGAAGGATTTCTCGCCGACAGCTTTGTAGGTTTTGATGACAAGGGCAAGCGCTCGACCCGCACCGATACGGTCAAGATGATAACCGAGGATAAGTGCGAAGTTAAGAGCTACGCGATTAGCGAGCCGCGCATAACCTCCGCCAGTCCAGATGTGGCAGTGCTTACAGTCAAGGCTACAGTGGACGGCACCTGCGAGGGCAAGAAACTTCCGAGCCCGGTCACCGCCGCCACGGTCTATGTCCGGAGCGGAGACGCATGGAGAGCGGCATATCACAATGAAGTTGCGATCGTCGAAACCCCGAGCGCGGGCGGCAATGCTCAGAATTCGAACACTGCTGCTGCCGCGGGCGACATGAAGAAAGAAACTACACCGGCCGCATCAGCCGATGTCGCAAAGAAGGAAGCACCAGCAGCAAACGCAACTGCTTCGAACACCAACTCGGCGGCGCCTTCGACGGGTGACGCTCTGACGGACGCGGTAATGGCGGTAGAGAAAAAGGGCTGGGAATCGTGGATGAGGCAGGACGCGAAGGGTCTCGAAGAAACAACATCAAAAGACCTCACATTTGTTGATTCGATGGGCAAGGCAACCATCGGCCAGTCGAACGTTATTAAAATCTGGACCGACGGATCCTGTAAGGTTTCGAGTGTCAACGTGTCCGATGGTAAGGGGACGATGGTCGCCAACAACGTCGCGATCCTTACATACAAGGGAACCGGTATGGGCACCTGCGGCACGACGAAGATCGAACCGCTTTGGGCCACAAGCGTCTTTATGAAAGAGGGCGAGGTGTGGAAGGCAGTTTATATTTTCGAGACTCCGCTGGGTTAAGCCGTTATCGATTTTGGCCTGGCGACGCTACTTTAGAGAAAGCTTCGCCGGGCCTTTTTGTGCAAACCTATGATAGCGATCGCCGCTGTTCGCCAATATCGGTCGACAGTTTATTTGAAAATTTTGAATTAGGTAAATAGATCGAGGAGAGCGACCTATTAATTCTGGTTGGTAACAAGCGAGAGTGTTTCGGGGTAGAGAAGCTCGTTGAATCGGTGTGTGTCGAGATAAAAATCCGCAAGCTCACGTTCGCCCACCAGCAAACCGGCCTCGGTCATCGAATCGTAACGCGCGATCAGCTCCATGTACGGCCGAGCTTTCATCTTCTCGCGATAGATCTCTGCAAATCGTTTCAATCGCTGAATGCAGGCATCATCTCTTTTGATTTCTTTCATCACGTTCAGAGTATCACGGATACGTTGGGAAGCCAGTAGGAGGTAGACAGTGGTCAGTCGTCAGTCGTCAGTTGTCAGTTGTCAGTTAGCGCACCGCAGCGACTACCAACTACCGCTCATGCCTACCGTCTACCGCCTACTACCTACCGCCTACTTCCTCGTTCCTGTGATTCGTCTGTTTCGTGGGTTCGGCTTTTGAAAATCTAAACACGGCGCACACGAACGGCGACGCGCGATTCGCGCACGCCACGAAGATAAGTTACCTTCGTCGCTGTGAGACTCTCGATCATCATCCCCGCATACAACGAAGAGGATTATCTGCCCGCAACGCTCGACGCCATCAATGCTGCAATAACCAGAGACGCCGAAGTCATCGTGGTCGACAATGTGAGCACTGATGGCACTCGCGAAATTGCTTTAGGTCGCGGTGCAAAGGTCGTCGCTGAAGCGGAGCGCAATATCGGGAAAGTTCGAAACACCGGTGCCGAAGCTGCTTCGGGAGATGTACTCGTTTTCATCGACGCCGACTCGATCGTGCGAGCGGGCATTTTCGAAAAGATCATCGACGCCGCATCGGATGAAAGCTGTCTCGGCGGAAGCTCCGCGGTCGAGTACGAGCCGGTCAAGAATCGACTGCTCATCCGCTGGTTCATGCAACTCTATCCGATCCTCGGCGAATGGATGAAGATGCGCGGCGGGGCTCTCCAGTTCTGCCGTTCAGATGTCTTCCGCGAGCTCAAAGGTTTCGACACGACGATCTACGTCGGCGAAGACATCGACTTCGGCTGGCGCCTGGAACGCCTCGCCCGCGACCGCAACGCTCACACGACATTCATCGAAGAACCAAAGGTCCTAACCTCATCCCGCCGCTGGCAACGCATGGGCTTCCTCCGACTAATGTTCTTCACCCACCCGATCACCGTCGTCGCCGCCCGTCGAGTCCGTTCATTCTGGAAGGACTGGTACGAAGACACGATCAGGTGAATGCTCGATTACCACCAAGTGCGCGTAAGCAAGGGCGATATGCTCAACATTGAGCAACTCTTCCCGCACCGGTGTGCAGCTCCCATGGTCATCTACGGCGCTCACAACAGAATGCAAAAGCCCGCGCGTAAGCAAGGGCGATACGCTCAACATTGAGCAACTCCACCCGCATTCGTGTGCAGCTTTTAGACCCATCATAAAGCGCTCACAACAAAGTGCAAAAGCCCGCGCGCAAGCAGGGGCGATACACTCGCGATGCTCCGAGTGTTCCCGATCGATCGGCGGTTCCCTGTGTCACCTTGTCGCCCGCTCTGCCCTCGTTGCTCTCACTTGAGCATATCGCCCTTGCTTACGCTCGGGCTTTTGCACGTGATGCCGGCGCCGCATTTAGAACTATCACGCTCAACCAAGGTGCTGGCGACAAGATGCAAAAGCCCACGCGTAAGCAAGGGCGATAGGCTCAAGTTTTTGCAAACACGAACGCGCTCCAGTTTCCTATCATCCGAGGCTGTTTCCGGGGCGGTAAATTCCTCCACGATACGAATTGACACCCGGGAAGCGTTTCCGTGATAGATTGTGCAAAGAAATCAATAACGCTCACCGCGCTTCAAACAATGCTCCGGGGGTGAGCGGTCATCAACTACATGGTTCGCGGCTTTCGTACTGGGAGGACACTCGTGATCTCACTTCTTACCTTTCTGCAAAGATCTCGAATAAGTACTAACACGGCAGCTCGATGGCAGATCCGAGGGAGCGTCATGATCCGCTCGGCCATTCTCTCGCTTGCCATCATATTCTGCTTATTACCGCAAACGGCGCTCGCGGAGGAATATCCGCTATGCATGGTAGAGAACTATCTCGCACATTTCGATCGCCGGCTCACCCCACAACCCTGCGAAGTGATCACTACTGCCGAGATTCGCTGGGGTAGCAGATTGGCCACTCTACGGGCAATTCGTCCGAGCTCAATGCCGATGACCGACAATAGTGTTTTCATTGGCCACATTCGTCAGGCCGCCGCCGCGATCGGCTCAGCCCTCAGTAGGATGGGCGGCAATCCTAACCTCAGCGACATCACGGTCTTGTTCACCAACTATGTTTCGCCACGGGAGGATAGGGCTCACGGAGGATTTCAAAAAGGTAATTATCTTGCGGGCACCCACCCGATTTTTTTGAATGAATGTCCCGTCAGTTATTACAAGGATATCGCCCCTTCACCAGGTGAAAATTTCGTCTTCTATCTCTCCCATGAGGCATTTCACTGCGTCCAGTTCAGCACCTGGCCAGGCATGCCGAGAGAAAACTGGCTGGTCGAGGGCAGTGCCGATTACTTTGCTTTTCTGGTCAAGCCAGATTTCGGTCCCCGCTTCATCCCGAATTTCGACCGAGATATTTCCAGTGTTCCGCTTAGCCGAATGGATTATTCGGCGGTACCCTTTCATCTTTGGCTGGGCAGTGCCTATGGACCACCGCGCGTAAGAGAATTCATGGATTCCGCACGTGCGATCGAAACCGCGATCCCGCCAGACATGCTTAGCGAATTCGCAAAGGCCTATTTCGGCCCAACGATTCGGATGCCCGAAGGCCGCGCGATGCCATCAACGCCGGCAACGCCCGCGACCCGATCGATTCGAGGCAATTCGCGGATTGCCAGTCCGGTCGTTGAGCCTTATACGCTGAAAAGCGAATTCATAACTTTTGAACGCGGCAATACCTACGAACTTTCCCAATTGCCAGCACCATCAGATGCGCGCACTGCCTGGCGGTTTGAGACTGACACCGCGTTTGGTGAAATGCCCACAAGAATATCGACTTGCGACGGCGAAAAGCGATTTCTCGTTATCAGGACGACCACAAGGTCAAGACGGGCCGGTGACGTCAACGTGACAGCGCAGCCACCGTCGAGCAGCCCTTGTCCCTGCCCGGCCGGCACGTGGCGGGAGACGACCGCTTCAGCAAGGCGTTACTTCGAGCAAAAAGGACTCGGAATCTACGCGGGTACGGGATCGACGAAATACATCTCCGGCGGCCGCGTCTTGATGCTCAATCCGGATCACACTGGTTCGTTGACCTATCAAAACGTGGTAACCGTAACAACTAGCTCGTCGGATCTAACGCTTCGTCAGACCAAAACAGGCGGGTCACGTTTTACGTGGAGCATCGCGGACGGCGAGCTTAGAACTGTGCTCGCGGGCGGAAACAATCTCATCACGCTCGATAACGAATTAACCACGCCACGCGGTGTAGTGTACGAGACGCGTCAGGCTGGTGCGCAATCGATCTATCATCATTTCTCGTGCGACAGCACGGGGCTCCATCTCAGGCAGATTGGCCAACCGCCCAGCTTTATTCCGGGTGTCGTTACAGCGTTCAATACCAATATGGATTTTGTGCGCGTCGGCGGCGACCCGAGCAACTAGGCTCGATCAACACAAGGTGCAAAAGCCCCGCGTGAGCAAGCGCGATATGCCCAACATTGAGCAACTTCCTCAGGCCCATCTAAAGCGCTCACGACAAAATGCAAAAGCCCACGCGTAAGCAAGGGCGATACACTCGCGATGGTGTAACTCTCCCGCGTGTTCCCGATCTATCGGCGGTTCCCGGTGTCACCCTTGTCGCACGCTCGGCCTCGTTGCTCTCAATTGAGCATATCGCCCTTGCTTACGCGCGGGCTTTTGCACGTGATGCCGGCGCCGCATTTAGAACTATCACGCTCAACCGAGGCGCTAGCGAAAAGGTGCAAAAGCCCACGCGTACGCAAGGGCGATATGCTCAACATTGAGAACCCAACGAATCTCTTCGGGCTCCGCCCCCCGATGAGCGGAAAGGCTCGGCCTTTCCGTCAAACAAAAAAAATCGGAGGCTATGCCTCCGACAGGATTTACAACTCCACTCATTTCTTTCTTTAAGACAGAGCACCCCCCTACGGATTCACGGTTACAAACGTCGGATCACTGGGCTGACCCACCGCGACATTCTTCTCCAGCAGGATCGCACGCACCAACACTCGTTCGGGTTGTCCCGGAGTCGTCGGCGTGACGGTGACCTCAATCGGGCTCGAAGTCCCGAACGCAATATCCGAACACGTAGTCCCACCGTCGCGCTGCATCTGCACCTTGAACTGCGGCATTCCCATTCGCGTGATGTTCATCATGAACTTGTAACCGCCGATCGAGTCGGACGCTTTGACCTGCTTATCGCGGGTCAGGTTACGACGATTGGGATCACTAAAGAATAAAACCGAACCACGAAATACGCGAAATACACGAAAATAAGAATCCAACTTTTCAACTGCCATTGCCGGAATTGAATTTCTTCGTAAGCAAATAAACCGGATAGCTCACAGCGATCAGTGCGATGGCGTAGAGGCTGTTGGCGGTGTCGGTGATGAGGCCGCCGATGAGGAATAGGATCGAGCCGATGATGACGATCGCGGGGGTCCATGGATAGCCCCAGGCTTTGTACGGGCGGGGGAGATCTGGTTCGCGCTTTCTTAAGACGAATACTGCGACGAAACCGGTGAGGTAGATGGCGACGTAGAGGAATGCGGCCATACTTAGGAGCCGCTCGAAGGTTCCGGTGAGAACGAGGAAGATCGCGGCGAGTGTGGTTATCAGTAGAGCGACTACCGGCGTTCCGCCTTTGCTGACTTGCTCTCCCTTGGAGAAAAACAAACCATCGCGGCTTAAGCCGTAGAGTACGCGGGGTGCTCCCATGATCACCGCGTTTATTAATCCGAGAAGCGAAACCAGCGCGAGCGCGGTGACCAACTGGCCGCCGAATCCACCGAAGATAGTCTGCGCGGCGTCGGCTACGGGTAGATTCGACGCAGCCATTTGCGACAGCGGCAACACATATAACAAAGCAGCGTTGACCAGGACATAGATCACGATAATCGCTATGACTCCGCCGAAGAGCGACCGGGGGACGTCGCGTCCCGGATCGGTAAACTCCTCCCCGTAATAGATCGGACTATACCAGCCGTCGTAGGTAGTAATGACTGCCTGTAACGCGAACACGGCGGCGATCGCGAACGCTGCCGCGGTTACCGGCGTTATGACCGCCGGGTGAGCCGATTCGGTGGCTGTACTTTCACCGCCGATGATAAAACACGCGGCGACAAGCGCGATAAATGCCGCGGCCTTTACGAGACTCAGGATCTGCATGCTTCCACTTCCGGCACGTACGCCGAGAAGCTGTATCAGCGCGAAAAAGACGATCACCCCGATCGCGATCACCTGGCTGCTCGCCGACAAGGAAGGAGCGAGCGTCCCCGAGTATTCGCCGATCGTGATCGCGACCCACGCGAGACCCGCGCAGTTTCCCAGCCAATCCATCCATCCGACGGTGAACCCCGCGCCTCTACCATAGGCTCGCTGCGCGTAAACATACCAACCGCCCGACCGCGGCAGACTCGCACCCAATTCCGCAAGCGCGATCGCACCAAGCAACGTGTAAACTCCGCCGACGATCCACGCGAGAATAACGAGCTCAGCGCTTCCAAGCTGTGCCGCAACGACACCGGGCGTCCGCAGTATCCCGGCCCCGATCGTTCCGCCGATCGCTCCGGCAATACCAAAGCTCACGCCGAGAATGTGAAGCAGCTTGCCTTTGGACTCGGACTGCGGATCGCGTGTTTGTTCGTTAGTTTTCACAGGGTTGCGCTACTCCTTTTATAGCAAGCGACTTTACGTTCTTCTTTGCGGCTTTGCGACTTTGCGGGAACTAACCAGGTAACAACGAGTCATTTTTGCGCCAATGGGGGTTCCCGCAAAGTCGCGAAGCCGCAAAGAAGAATGCAAAGTAAAATCGGCGACTCTTTCGAGTTAGCAGGTCTTGTAACGCCGAAAGGATAACTCCTAACCACGAAGCACATGTAACACACGAAGAAAGAACCACTCCGTCAGGGGAAGCTCCGTCACCGGTTCCCAAGCGAGGGGCATGCAAAGCCGCTCGGTCGTTGGTTGAGGGGAAAAGCTTTTTGGTGAACTACCACCCCGTCAGCGGAAGCCGCTGCCACCCCTCCTAAACAAGGACCGGACTGACGTGCATGACATCACGGGGAACGAGAGTTCCGAGGGCTTACTAATGCCAACCGAAGCGCTCTTCCCTTTAAGTGTTTCTTTTTTTGTCAAACGGTAGGTAGGGTCGATGCCGTTCGGTCGAATGTGAGGCGGAGGCCCGCCCGACCGACGATCCGGCTCGCTGTCAGGAAATTCAAGCGCCATTTGCGCCCCCGCTTACAGCCTGAGTTAGTCCCCACGACGCTCGTCATATATGCGAAGAATGGTGTGATAAATACTCGCATCGAACCTTGGCTCCAAGAGGGCGACAAAAAACCGACAACTCTTAGTAATTAGTTGACGAAGAAGCCCGCGATCGGGCTTCACTAATTGCTTCGTGCGGTTTGGCTCGTAATCCCGTTAAGACAAACATATTTCGTATGTTTCGTGTATTTCGTTGAAGAATGTAACCACGAAATCACACGAACGAACACGAAAAAAGACAACCACGAAATATTGGAAACACACGAAAAGAGATCCCCGACGTCCTGCCACTAACCACCGACGATTGCCGCTAGTTTAGGGGCCACAGACAGAATCCGCTTGCAACGAGGTGCCAAATAGGGCATCTTATTAGCGTAGTCCTACTCTTCGCGGGGCCGTTCGAATGCGGTCCGGCTCGTCAAAGACGGTTTTTGGATAGTTCAAAAGAGCAGGTTTGTTAATTAGCGTAGAAGTTAGCTCTTGAAATTTTGAGCATCCGAAACCGATCCTTCGTTGCATACCGTTTTTCTACGAAGCTTATTCGATCTCGACACTTCTCTAGACATTCCCTCCTTAGGGAAAAGGAAAACAATTAATGTCAACGAAACTTTACGTAGGAAATCTTTCCTTCAATACATCATCACAGGATCTCGAAACAATGTTTGCTGAGGCGGGTACCGTCCAGTCGGCTAATGTGGTCGAAGATCGTGAAACAGGACGCTCGCGTGGATTCGGATTTGTCGAAATGTCGAGCAAAGAAGAAGCACAGACCGCGATCTCGACACTTGACGGTAAAGAGGTCGACGGACGCAACCTGAAAGTCAACGAAGCTAAGCCCCGCGAAAATCGCAGTGGCGGCGGCGGTGGCGGTGGTTACGGCGGCGGCGGCGGCGGTGGTGGATATGGCGGCGGCAAAAACCGCTGGTAAAAAATGAGTGGCGCCTCTTAACTGAGGCGCCAAACGTTAACGCCTCCAGCCTGCACTGGCTGGAGGCAACGTTCCCTTAATTTGGTTAGTGCCGTCGGCATAAATGCAGACGATTCAGGATTAGAATTGGATGAAAGAAGAGCTTATCGAACTTGCAGGAGTGGTGATCGACAAACAGCCGAACGCATTCTTTAAAGTGCAGATCCAGAACAGTGAGCATATTGTCCTTGCGACTATTTCAGGACGTATGCGCCGAAACCGAATTCGTATACTAATGGGCGACCGCGTCGACGTTGAGTTATCTCCGTACGACCTTTCGAAAGGCCGCATCACATACCGGCATAAATAGCCCGAAACTATATCAAGTAAGAATTAACAGAGGCCGTCTGAAAAGATGGCCTCTTTGCTTTGCCGACCGCTCTAAGTGGAGGTTAGGTTAGTGCCGGTTTTCTTTTGAGGTGTCTAATGTGATTCGTGGTTCAGCTTTAAGCAGTTGGAACCACGAATCACGAAATCCACTAGGCATTGAAATTATCCGTCCGACAATTTGCGTCCTACGATTTCTTCTTATCGCCTGCGAGGCCCCTCTTCTTCATCTCGCGGATGATCTCGTCCGCAACCCCGCCCTTAGCCTTGTCCGAATCGCCGCCGAACAGGCCCCACGTAACGTCACCGTCAACTGATTGATGAAAAAGCACCTCGCCCGTTACGGCGTCTGTCAGTTTTACATCTACCATCAATTTCGTCTTACCGGCGCCAAGGCCGACCAAATAGCGAGCAGCACGATTGCCCTTAACGTACTTTGTTACTTCGCCGGAGACCTTGAGCTTCGGAGCCGCTTCGACGGTCGCGGTCTCGCCAGCCATCGTGACGCTATCGAAGCGATTCGACGCCTGAAAGTTGCTGACGGTGGCTTTCATCAGATCGTCAACATCCTTTTCCGGAAGTTCGACGCCCTGACGGACTGTGAAACGTTCGATTTCAATCGCCTTATACGCGCTCTTTGCAACGGTGGCCTGGCCAAGTGTGACTGCCGAGAGCACGATCGATACGGAAAGAGCTAGAAAGAGGGTTTTGATTACTTTCATTGTTTTAATTTTATTTTGGTTGAATTAAATTGCCTCACGAACAGCTAATGAGATGGCGATACTGCTCTGCCTACCCTTCACTGCTCGTGAAGCAAGGAACTTAGTTGTGTGAAAACGCGACGGGGTTGTAGATAAACTCACCGTCATTTAAGTTTGAATTCGCTCGCGGGAGATAACGGAAGGGTCGTTTTCAAAAAAGAAAGCGGCCCGATATATTGGACCGCTCCTCTGTCTGATCGAACGCCGTCTACTGCACGGCTACTGCCGTCCTTGTCGCTTTATCGAGCTCCGCCGTTCGTTCACGGACGCCGTGGAGCAAAAGCTTGACTTCGTCCGCAGGATAATTTGCGGCGCGGAATGCATCCTCAAGTTGCTTGTCAGAAATTTGAGCCAGTCGGGCAGCGATCCAGCGGCCCTGAGCAACAGTGATGTCTTCCATCAACCCGCGTCCCTTGCCCTTAAAGTCGAAGTCAATAAGTCTGTCTTCGACCTTATTTACAAAGCCGGCTTCGTACCAGGTTCCCGGATCATTTGTCTTACGACCCAGACGGAAAAAGAATGGCAGGTTGTTATTGCCAAGCTTGCCAAAGGTAGCACCGAGATCGCTTACGATAAAATGATGCTCGACCGTTCCGTTGTTGTTTACGCGAATAACCTTGTTTTGTAGATCGAGAAGATCCCAGTTGGTAAGAAAGACCATCATGATCTTTAATCCCTGAAGTTCGTTCGTCCCGACGAATGGATTTTCTTTCCACTTCCATTCTTCGAGCCGCTCAATGTTTTCGGGTCGAGCTTCGAGTCTAACGTTTTGATGCGTCCCCTTTCCCGGGATTGTTAACTCTGGAACGAGGTAATTGATCTCGGTCTTATAACCCAATCCATGGAGCAAACGCACGGCAGCAGTTTCAGGCTGCGCCTCGCTCCCTAGTTTTGCAACCCATATTTGACCTTTGGCGTCCTTGATGCGGAATTTTTTGTTGTGGCCCTGAGTCTCTTCTTTTATCAACTCAATACGGCTGATATCCGGCCGCATTGCCGTTCCGCCAGGACCGTTGAAAAGGTCGAGACTTGCGACATCGACGTCTTCCCACAACATCGGGTTGGTTATCGGTCCGGACTTCTTTTCTTTCTTATCTTTATCTTGGGCGACCGCTCCGGCGGCCAACCCAATAGAGAGAACTGCCAAAAATAATATCGATTGTCGTAGTTGTCTGATCATCTTTTTCCTCTGCCTGTTATTAAAAATAAAATATCCGTTTCTGCGAATCCTTTAGCAAAACATGTGCCGCAGAGTACTAAGGCGATTTTGTGGAACAGGTGTTGCGAGTAGGGCATGAGTAGAGATACGGATATGTACTGAAAGATTACGGTAAGGAGGAAAACATGGACGGAAAACCAAATAGACGAAATTTAGAAAGGGCTATAGAAAAACCAAGTTATCCGCTTCCGGGCATCTTCTTCCCG
>JBKJOR010000190.1:0-3583 GCA_046595575.1 Pyrinomonadaceae bacterium
CTGCGTCCGGATCGTGTTCGTTTCGAGCGGTTCGATCTGGATATTCAATCCGACACCGTTCAGCGCGCTTTGTATAACTTGAGAGTACTGATTTACCGCGGCGTTGCCTGAACTGTACTTAAATACGATTGGCTCGTTCTTGTAACCCGCTTCCCGCAAAAGTTGTCGCGCCTTATCGGGATCGTATGTATATTTCGCACCCGGCGAATACGCCCACGACTGGGGCGGCAATATCGACGATGCCGTCTTTGCCTGTCCGAGGAATAGCTCGTTGATGATCTTGTCACGATCGATCGCGTAACCTATTGCCTGGCGAACCTTGGCGTTGTTAAGCGGTGGCGATTGTGTATTGAAGACGAGATATTGAATGTTTGATCCGTCCGACTGTTGGACGCTCAATTTTGGATCGCTGCCCAAGGATTTCAGCGTGTCGGGCGGAAGGTTTGTTGGCAGTGGAGCAATATCGACGCCCCCGGTCTGAAGTTCCGCCTGAAGGGAATTCGCATCCGTCACGGTTTTTACACGAATCTTCGCGACCTTGGGAACGCCATCCCAGTAATCGGTATTGGCAGCAAGCTCGACGATATTCTGCGATTGATCAAAGCTAACAAATTTGAACGGACCCGATCCGACAGGGGAAGTTTTCTGCTGGTCGACGGTGCCTTCGGCAATGATCGGTATCGCAACCAGGTTAGACAGCAACTGATTTTTCAAGGCCGGCCGGCCGACAGTTATGACAACCGTTTTCGCATCCGGGGTCTGGAACGACGTGATGTGCGCAACTCGATTCCCATCAACCGTGTCGAAGAACGCACCGGCTTTGTATCCGTTGCTCGCAAACAGAGAGTCGAACGTATATTTCACATCAGCCGAAGTAAACGGTTTGCCGTTGTGAAACCTTACGTTGTCCTGCAAAACGAACGTGATCGTCATCGCATCCGGCGATACGCTAATCTCTTTCGCGAGTTCGCCGACATAGTCGAACGCCTCATTCTTCTTCACTAAGGTATTGAACATCAAATTACGCACGCGATCTGCGGCGGAGTCCGACGCCGTCGTGGTCAACGTATCGAGAGAAGAGAATTTATCGGAGAGTGCGATCGTGACGTACTCCGATCCGGTGCGTCTGCACGAAGTCGGGAAGATAACGGATAACGTAAGAATCAGCAGCAGGGAATAACGCAAATTGTAGTTCCTCCGTAAGTTCTATTTGAGTCGCTCGGTGAGCCCGGAAATTTCGTCGGACAGTGCGTCGAGCCGTCTATCATCGAAAGAGAGCGGCTGTTGTAAAGACTTCCTTACCAGATCGATCCGCTCTAGCGATTCATCGATCCTGGATTCATCGATCTCACCGGATATCACCGCTTCGCCGACCGCTTCAAAACCACGCTCTATTGCATCGGTGCTGGCACATATGGCTAGCATATCGACACCGGCCTTGATCGCTAATTTGCACGCTTCGCCAATGCCGAAATTCTCTACGATCGCTCCCATCTCCAGATCGTCTGTTAGCACCAACCCGCTGAATCCAAGATCGCCGCGTAAAAGTGTAGAGATGATGGCGGGGCTTAGGGAAGACGGTAAAAGTTTGCCATTTTGATGTTGTTCCTGCAAGCGAACCTTCGGATAAGCGGCATGAGCGACCATCACCAGTTTAGCGTCGCCCGATTCGATAAACGCTTTATAAGGAACCAAGTCCGTAGCGAACATTTCCTTATCGGTGATCGGCACTCTGGGCAATTCCTTATGAGAATCAACTTCCGACGCACCCAAACCGGGAAAGTGTTTCAAACATCCGACACAGCCTTCGTCCTGCATTGAGCGAAGGAACGATCCCACAAGCTCGACACTCTTATCTCGATCTTTCCCGAAAGCTCTTGAGTAAAGTCCATTCGAGATCGTTCCGCGTTTCGCGTCGACTATATCGACGACGGGTGCGAAATTCATGTTGAATCCGAGAATGCGGAGCGTCTCGCCGATAATACGACCGAGGTCCGCTGCTTGTTCTGTCGTGCGGATACGATCAGCCGCCGGCATCGGCGTGACTATACGTCTCAGACGATCGACGACTCCGCCCTCCTGATCGACACTCAGCATCGGTTCGAGCGGAAGCACTTCGCGTAACGAGTCGAGCAGAGCACGGGTCTGTGAACGCTCGCGGATATTTCTTGAAAACAGGCACACGCCGCCGGGCACTACGTGATCAAGTAAGCGAGCGGTTGCTGCGTCGATATCTTTGCCGGGTATGCCTATAAAGAAAAGCTGTCCGACTTTTTGTTCAATTGATAGTGACGACATTTTGATACAGAGTGAGAAACTCGGTCGCAGCGACGATCACGGACTTAACGTATCTTTCTCCCGCGTCTGGCTATTGTCTCATGGCAACTTCGCAGCGAAGCTAGATGATCCGGCTCTTTATTTTTTTAAGAAATCTTTTACTCTCATCTGCAGACAGGCTGTCGATGTCCATCGTACGCAGTTCGTCGATCGCATTCTCGTTCGTGATCGCGAAGAGGGAAACTTGTGACGCCACCTTTGCGACCGCTGCCGCACCGAGACCCGTTTTCTTTTCGTCCACAAACACGGCGAGCTCGTAACGTTCAAGCCGCGCGAGGACATCCTTCGATCGTTCGATAACGGACGGCGGAAGGCCGGCGAGCCGGGCCACGGCGATTCCGTAGGACTTCGATGCTTTGCCTTTGTTCAGCTTGTGAAGGAACACCACCTCGCCATCCCGCTCGGTCGCGGATAGCTGATAGTTCTTCGCCCCGGGAAGGTTTTCCGCTAGTTCGGTCAGCTCGTGATAGTGAGTAGCGAACAGTGTCTTCGCCGAGTGGTTTGGGGAGTTGTGCAAATATTCGGCGACCGCCCAGGCGATCGATAGTCCGTCGAACGTCGATGTTCCCCGACCGATTTCGTCGAGCAAGATCAAACTTCTCGGCGTCGCATTTTTCAGTATCGACGCAGTCTCGGTCATCTCAACCATGAAGGTTGAGCGTCGTGACGCGAGATCATCCGATGCTCCGACACGCGTCCATACGCGATCGACTATCGGAAGGCGTGCGAAGGTTGAGGGGACATATGAACCGATCTGGGCCATTACTTGGATCAAAGCGACTTGGCGGAGGATAGTTGACTTACCGCCCATGTTCGCACCGGTGACGATAAGCAAACGGTCGGTCGAATTGTTGAGATAGACGTCGTTCGGCACGAACATGTCGCGGAGTATCGACTCGACAACCGGATGCCGCCCGCCTTTGATCTCGATCTCGTCCCCGTCGTGCAATACCGGAGCAACGTAGTTACGAAGCGTTGCAGCCTCGGCCAACGATGCAAGAACGTCGACTGTCGCAAGAGCCCTGGCCGTCGATTGCAGCCGGTGCGTTTCCGCCCGTACCGCCGCGCGGATCTCGTTGAAGATCTCGGTCTCAAGAAGAATGATCTTCTCTTCGGCGCCGAGAACCTTCGCTTCCCATTCTTTTAATTCCGGTGTTGTGAAACGTTCGGCATTCGCTAGTGTCTGACGGCGTTCGTAGTCCGCGGGAGAGCGAGCGAGATTGCCCTTTGAGATCTCGATATAGTA
>JBKJOR010000040.1:0-7620 GCA_046595575.1 Pyrinomonadaceae bacterium
ATCGACTTCATCAAGCAGGATGACTGGATTGATCGTCCCGGCTCGCTTCATCAACTGCACTATTTGACCAGGCAGGGCCCCGATATACGTGCGACGATGTCCGCGGATCTCAGCTTCGTCATGCACACCGCCGAGCGCGAGACGGACGAACTTCCGTCCTGTCGCCCTCGCGATCGATTTTCCAAGCGACGTCTTACCGACACCGGGCGCTCCGACAAAACAAAGTATCGTTCCCTTTGGATTGTCGACCAATTGCCGAACCGCCAGGAATTCCAGTATCCGTTCCTTGATCTTATCTAGGCCGTGGTGATCTTCGTTCAGAGTCTTCTCGGCTTCAGCAAGATCTTCGAGTTCGTCCGATCTCTCCTTCCAAGGAACGTTGATGAGCCAATCGAGATAGGTGCGCGATACGGTCGTTTCCGCCGACATGGGCGGCATTGCCTCGAGACGCGAGAATTCCTGCAAGGCCTTCTCTTTCGCCTCTTCGGTCATCCCGGCTTCTTCGATCTTTTTCTTTAAATCTTCGAGCTCGGCTTTTTCGTCCTTGCGGCCGAGTTCTTTGTGGATCGCCTTGATCTGCTCGTTCAGGTAATACTCGCGCTGGTGCTTATCCATTTGCTTCTTGGTTCGCGAATGGATGGACCGGTCGAGCTGCCTTTTCTCGATCTCGGTCTCGAGGATGTCGACGAGCTTTTGCAGACGCTCAGACACGGATATCGTCTCGAGCAGACCCTGCTTCTCTTCAACCGATATTCTTAAATGCGAGGACATTGCGTCGGCGATCTGCGCCGCAGAGATTCCACGGAGCGACGCGTGAAGAGCGTCGGTATAGGCGTCGGGCGACACTCTCAGAAATTGTTCGACGAGCGTGTGAATCTTTTGCAGCAATCCGTCAGTGCGGTAGCCCGATTCATCGCTCGAGGTTATTTTTCGCACGTGCGCATAAAACATCCCATCGGCGTCCTGCTCGACTCGCACAGATTCACCGCGCTCTCGTCCTTCAACGACCACCTTGATCTGGCCATTGTCCTGCCGCTGGGCCTGTAGAATTCGTCCAAGCGTTCCGATCGTAAATATTTGCCCCGAGGTTGGCTCATCGATAGTTGCGTCGTGCTGGGTCGCGAGAAAAATATCGCGATCACCGGTCATCGCCTCTTCAAGTGCGCGAACGGACGACGGTCGACCTATCTTAAATGCGACCTTGGTGGACGGAAATATTACGACGTCGCGAATCGGCACCATCGGATAACGTCTAATGTCCGAAGGCATTTGATCTGTAAATTCTTGCATAACAGGGGGACGCGATTATTTGAGTTCGTTAAGGGAAATGGGCTGAATATATTTACGCAAAATTAACACCGAAAAGCAACAAAAACGGTTCGGCTAAGTAAACACCGATTCCCAACCCGGTTCTAGTTTTATTCCACACGGCCATTCGAATGTAAAAGGAGCAACGGATCGGTCTGACTTAACTGCGATCACACGCCGTCCTTGCTCGAGAGAGGTACAGAAAAAAAACGCCCGGACGGAGCCGAACGTTCTATGTTCTGAAAAATAAAGTTTATCGCTAGGCGGCCTCTTCAACCCGCGGGCCTATGAGATCAAAGACGGGAGCTTTGCCGTCGACATGTTCCCGTGTGATCACCAGATCTTTGATCTTTTTATCACTCGGCAAGATGTACATCGACTCAAGCAGGATCTCTTCCATTATCATCATCAATCCGCGGGCGCCCACTTTACGCTTTTGCGCTTGTTCGGCGATCGCACTCAGGGCATCGTCCGTGAACTTAAGTCCGATATTATCGAATTCGAACTTGCGCTGATACTGCTTGACGAGTGCGTTCTTCGGTTCCGTTAGGATTTGAAGGAGCGCTGACTTGTCCAGTTCATGAAGCGTGCCTATGACGGGAAGGCGGCCGACAAACTCAGGGATCAGTCCGTAATGGATCAGATCTTCAGGCTCGAGCTTATTGATAGATTCATTCTGTCGTTGCGATTTGGTTTTGATCTCGGCCTGGAAGCCGAGCGACTTCGCACGCATGCGTTTCTCGACAACCTTCTCCAACCCTATGAAAGCTCCGCCGCAAATAAAGAGGATGTTAGTTGTGTCGAGCTGTGTAAACTCCTGCTGCGGATGCTTGCGTCCACCACCCGTCGGAATATTGGCGGTCGTTCCTTCGAGGATCTTAAGTAGAGCCTGCTGCACACCTTCGCCCGACACGTCACGCGTGATGGACGGATTGTCGTCCTTACGACAGATCTTGTCGATCTCGTCGATGTAGATGATTCCCTGCTGAGCTTTCTCGACATCGTTCCCCGCCGCCTGAAGCAGGCGAAGCAGAATATTCTCCACATCCTCGCCGACGTAGCCGGCTTCGGTGAGGCTGGTCGCGTCGACGATGCAAAAAGGAACGCTCAACACGCGGGCAAGCGTTTGGGCAAGAAGCGTCTTACCGGTTCCGGTCGGCCCGATCAGAAGTATGTTAGATTTTTGCAGCTCGATATCTGAGCGGCGTTTGGCAAGCTCGAGACGCTTGTAATGTTGATAGACTGCGACCGCCAGTCGCTTCTTCGATTCATCCTGCCCTATCACATACTCATCGAGAAAGCCCCGGATATCCTGCGGCTTGGGAAGCGTGGCCCGCGTCGCCGTAGTTTCCGTTTGCTCATCGTCATTGATTATCTCGTTGCATATGTCGATGCACTCGTTGCAGACATAAACACCGGGACCGGCGATCAGTTTCTTAACGTCATTCTGCGACTTGCCGCAAAACGAGCAACAAAGAAGTTCTTCTGGTCTGCGGAAATTTGCCATAGGAAATTTGCGAATTTCGTTATGCGATTTTCGATTGGGAGCCCCTCTTCGGCATGACAATTCTGCAATCGCAAATCGCAAATTGCAAATCGAAAATCATTTCTCCCGGTGCTCAATAACTTCATCGATCAGGCCATATTCTTTTGCCTGCTGCGGCGAAAGAATTCTGTCACGCTCGACGTCCTTCTCTACCTGCTCAAATGTCTGACCGCTATGATTGGCAATTATGCGCGAGGTCATTTCCCTCATTCTCAAAATTTCCTCTGCCATGATGCGGACGTCGGTCGCTTGTCCGGATGCTCCGCCCGAAGGCTGGTGGATAAGTATACGCGAATGCGGCAAAGCGAATCGCTTGCCGGGAGCTCCCGCCGCCAGCAATAGTGCCCCCATCGACGCACACTGACCGACGCAGATCGTCGTCACATCATTCTTGATAAACTGCATCGTGTCGTATATCGCCATGCCGGCCGTGATCGACCCGCCAGGCGAGTTGATATAAATATTTATGTCACGCTCGGGGTCTTCAGCTTCGAGAAACAAAAGCTGCGCAACAAGGAGGTTGGCGATCATATCGTCGATCGGAGTACCGATAAAGATGATGCTGTCCTTTAGAAGGCGTGAGTAGATGTCGAACGCCCGCTCGCCTCGCGACGTTTGTTCGACAACCATTGGTACTAAAGCCATATAATTTTCTCTTTCGAATAAGTGCCGGTTTATTTATTTCAGGAATTGAGCAAGCAGAACCGCGAACGATTGCAGATTCTACACGTATTCGCGCCAAATGCAAGCAAGTTTTGGCTCGATCCTTTTAACAATCGGCTAGTCCGACGACTTAGCCGTTTTCTTCGTCGGAGCCTTTTTCTTCACAGCCTTTTTCGGCTCTTCTTCTTTTGGCTCGCCTGACTCTGCCGTCATTGCCGTTTCATCGGCCCATTCACCCTCGGCGACACTCGCTTTTCCGATCAGTGCCTCGATCGACTTCCGCGTTCGCAAGTTGTTCTCGATCGTTCCGCCGCCACCCTGCTGCTCAAGTGATTTACGGATCTCGTCGGGAGTAGTTCGATAGTATTCGGCCATTTTGCCGATCTCTTCGTCGACTTCCGCACCCGAGACCTTAACGTTTTCGGCTTCCGCGATCTTTTCCAGCAGCATTGCACCACGGACGTCACGCTCTGCCTGCCCTTGCATCTGATGAAACGCCATCTCGATGAATTTGTTGTCGACCGTCTTCAGGTCGACCCCGCGCTGCTGCAGATCGTTAGCAAAGTTGTTCAGCAAATTTCGAGCTTGATTCTCGATAAGGGTCTTGGGAACCTCGAACGTATTGTCTTCGATCAACTTCGCGACCGCGTCGGTTCGAATTCGGGCATCTGCGTCCGATTTTGCGTACGTCTCAAGGTCGGAACGCAGCTTCTTTCGCAGATCGGCTAGCGATTCATAACCTTCGTCAAGGCTCTTCGCCCACTCGTCATTCATTTCAGGCGTCTCACTGCGGCCGACAGTTTTAATTGTTGCCTTGTAGTGGACCGTCTTACCCGCGAGTGCCGGCGATGAAAACTCAGCCGGATAAACAACCGTGAATTCCTTTTGCTCGTCTCCGCGAACGCCGACCAGATTTTCCGTAAACGCTTTTTCGATCACCTCATCGCCAAGAACGACTTCAAGGTCGTCCGCTTTTATCGGATCAGCATCGGGCTCGTCGTCGAATATGCCCTCAAGATCAGCGATAACTGTGTCACCGATCTCCGAACCCCGTCCCTCGACGGGTATCAAAGCAGATTCCTGACCGAGGCGCCGCGCGATCAGGTCTTCAATCTCGCTATCTTCGACCGGTTTCACGCGGCGAGTGACTTCGATGCCCTCGTACTTGGGCACGGTCACTTCAGGCATTACCTCGACATGGACATGCAAAGCGATCGTTTGCGAGCCATTGACCTTAGCGTTCTCAGCGTCGTCGATATGCAGATGCGGCTCCGCCAATGGTTGAAGCTTATGTTCCTCAATTGCTTCGGACACTTTCGTGGGAACAACCTGCTGGAGCACCTCGCTCTTGATCTCGTCCTTAAACCGCATACGAACGACGTCCAGTGGAGCGTATCCCTTTCGGAAACCAGGAACGCTAGCGGCGCGCGCATATTTCTGGCTTACCTTTCCGTAAGCGTCCTTTAACGAAGCCGCGTCGATCTCAATATGGATCTCGCGCTGGGTCGGTGAAACTTCTTTTATTTCCGTCTTCATCTACGAGAAAAAGGATAACCAACGGCCGGATAAAAGTCGAACGGGCTGCTCATTGGTCAGTGGTGAGTGGTCGGTGGTCGGTGGTCAGTGGTCGGTAGTCGGTAGTCAGCTATAAAGAGAATCGGTGGACAATATAAAGAGAATCGGTGGACAAGCTGCCTTTCTGACAACTGACCACCGACGACTGACCACTGATATTTGGTGCCGAGGGCGAGACTCGAACTCGCACGTCTTTCGACGCTAGATCCTAAGTCTAGTGCGTCTGCCAATTTCGCCACCTCGGCGTCACAAATGCGGAATGCGGATCTCGGAATGCGGAACCGCCCGCGGACATTTAGAAATCTATCGAATGGATGCTTTTTTGTCGAGCCATGCCGCGTTATAAGTGTGATAGGCATAATCGATTAAAGCACTCCGCACTCCGCACTCGATCACTTCTTAAGGTACTTCCGGTCGTACTCTTCCCACGAGAGATTAAAGTCCCGCTCGTCGTCGATGTATCCGGCAGTAGAGCCGCCGCCGACGTACTTATTTTCCGCCTTCTTGAAAAGCCTGTAACCGCCGTAACCGGCTGCGGCCAACAAACCGATCCAGAAGCCGTACCAGAGAAGGGACGTGATCAAACCGAAGAGCCAAAAGAACAACATCACGCCGAAGATCAAACCAAGGATCGCGAGAATGATTTTTATGAATTTCATAATCAAACCTCCAACAAGATGACTGTACGAATTCGACGCCAGGTTGTTCGTGCAAATTTTCAGCCTGTCGTATAATCCAGCATTGCGGGCCGGACAATAAAAATCTTGAGAACAAATATTACGATAAAAGACGTGTCAGACGCGTTGGGAGCCGATCTTCATGGGCCCGAGCTTTTGCTTGTAACAGACGTCACTCACGACTCGAGACAGGTGCGCGAAGGTACGCTTTTCGTCGCGATCAAAGGTCATACAATGGACGGGCATCGTTTCGTCGATGATGTTATCAGGCGCGGAGCCGCCGGTATCATCTCCGAGTATGATCCGCCGTCCAACTTCCAGTGGGCGTGGATCAAAGTGGATGACGCGCGAGAAGCTTTGGCAAAAGCAGCGGCGGTCATAAACGGAGATCCTTCAAACCAGCTCGACCTGGTGGGCGTTACGGGCACTAACGGAAAGACGACCACAACGTACCTTTGCTTCGCTCTCGCCGAAGCCGCCGGCGTTCGCCCCGCAATGTTGACGACGGTCGAATACCGTATCGGCGAACGGACAGAGCCGGCCGTCAGAACGACACCCGAAGCGTCCGACACAAACAGGTTTCTTCGCGAAGCGGTCGACGACGGTTGTTCGATGGCTGTGATGGAGACGTCGTCCCAGGCGATCGATCTTCATCGCTGCGACTGGCTGCATTTTAAGATTGCGGTCTTTACTAACCTCACCCGCGATCACCTTGATTACCATCACACGATGGAGAAATATTTCGACGCGAAGAAAAAGCTCTTCGACGGTCGTCTCGTTGAAGCACCCAGGTCGTGTGTGATAAACGTCGATGACGAATGGGGTGCGAAACTCGCGACGGAACTACGCGAGGCTGGTCAGAGGGTAGTAACTTTCTCGCTCGCCAGCGCGCCTTCGGATATTTTAGGCGCCGACCTTTCTGCCGATAACGTCGAGGTCTCGCTGATCGATGGCACCTCGTTTCGACTTCGCACTCCACAGGGCGATAGACAGGTTACATCCCCGCTCGTCGGCAAGCCGCATGTTTACAATATGCTCTCGGCGACGGCAACAGCACTTGAGCTCGGATACGATCTCGATTCAATAGTGACTGGACTTTCTACCTGCGTCGGTGCTCCCGGTCGTTTCGAACGCGTCCCTCACGACGGAGATTTTGCGATCGTAGTAGATTACGCCCACACCGACGACGCCCTTCTGAATACGCTCAAGACTGCACGCGATCTAACGACCGGTCGGATCATCACAGTTTTCGGTTGCGGGGGCGACCGCGATCGATCTAAGCGGGTACCGATGGGACGAGTAGCCGCAGAGTACAGCGATCTCGTTTTTATCACCTCGGATAATCCGAGGACAGAAGACCCGTTGAAGATCATTGCGGAGATCGAAGCAGGCGTTGCTCCGGTCGGGACCGAGTTTCGAGCGATATCGGATCGCCGGGATGCGGTTTACGCAGCTATCGCCGCGGCGAGGTCAGGTGATGTAGTGATAATTGCAGGGAAAGGGCACGAGACCTACCAGATCATCGGCGACGACAAGTATCACTTCGACGATCGAGAAGTTGCGGCGGAAGCTCTTGCTAAGTTGAAGGACGATTAGACCGGGGGCTGTTGGCCATGGAGTTCCACGAAGTTAGTAAGGAATTCTTTTTGAGCGTCCGAGAGGCTTAGAAAGTTTACGGCGAACCCGATCTCGTAGACGAAGTTTGCCACCTGACCGAGAAACTCAACCTTCATTCCGTCAGTCAGCGGAATGAATACCTTGACCAACTCGCCATCCGTCACGTCCACCTCTGAGAGAATAAAGCATCCCGAGCTACTAACATCGCTTAGCGTTCCCGAGCGCCGACCGTAG
>JBKJOR010000121.1:0-9296 GCA_046595575.1 Pyrinomonadaceae bacterium
GTAGGGTCTATCGAGTCCGCTGCCTCGAATGACACGCCAGACTCGAAAGACTCGCAAGACTCGATAGACTCGAAAGACTCGATAGACTCCGCCTTCACCGACTATGGAGTCATGATCAACTCCGCCGACTGGACCGGAAAATCAACCGTCGACGCAAAAAGTGAGATGGCTGAGTTTGCCTCGACGAATGGTTTCGGTGAAATCGCGGTCACGTATCGCCTTCGCGATTGGGGAGTCTCGCGTCAGCGATTCTGGGGTTCACCGATCCCGATCATATACTGCGACAGCTGCGGCATCGTTCCCGAGAAGTACGAGAATCTTCCGGTAGCCTTGCCGGAGAACGCACCGTTAACCGGAACCGGCGAGTCGCCCCTGGCGAGGGTGCCCGAATTCTTCGAGACCAAATGCCCGACCTGTGACGGCCCCGCCCACCGGGAAACGGACACGATGGACACCTTTGTCGATTCATCATGGTACTTCTTCCGTTACACCGATCCGACAAACCCGGTCCTTCCGTTCTCGGAGGACGTTGCGGCGTATTGGACGCCGGTCGATCAGTATATCGGCGGCGACGATCACGCCGTCATGCACCTCATCTATACGCGATTCTGGACAAAGGTAATGCGGGATATCGGTTTGGTGAAATTCGACGAACCCGTGAAACGCCTTCTGACGCAGGGAATGGTCGTGGGTGAAACGTTTTTTGACGATGAGACAGGGAAGCGGGTCTATCATACGTCTGAAAATGTCGGCGTTACCCGGGACGCAAAAGGAAAGATTACGGACGCCAAGTCCCCCGACGGGAAGCCGCTGAAACACGCGATCGAGCGGATGTCGAAATCGAAAGGTAACGGTGTCGATCCCGACGAGATGGTCGAGATATACGGTGCCGATGCCGCCCGGCTTTTTGTGATGTTCGCCGCACCGATCGAACACGAGCTGGTTTGGAACGAGGCCGGCATCGAAGGCGCGGTCAGGTTCCTCCAGCGAGTGTGGCGGCTGGTCGCCAAATGGGAAGACGCTTTAGCCGTATCGGCAACTCCCGCCGTGGAAAGTAGCGAGCACACGCGAGAGTTACGGCGGAAGACGCATCAAACTATCAAGCGCGTGACGGACAGTCTAGAATCGCTTCAGTTCAACACACCGGTCGCAGCTTTAATGGAGCTCACAAATGCGATCAGCGATTTCGAAGTCGAACCCTCCAAAGCATCAGAGGACGAGCGACATTCGGTTCGCGAAGCGTTGACAGGGCTTGTCCTCATGCTGATGCCTTTTGCCCCGCACGTTGCTGAGGAGATCTATAGCGTCCTGCTGGGCAACGAAGACGGAATGGTTGCAAACGGAGCCAGGTTTCCCGAGTTCGACGCCGGACTTGCGAAAGCCGAGGGTGTTGAGATCCCGGTACAGGTCAACGGTAAGCTTCGTTCGCGGATCACGGCTTCGCCCGACGCGGCGAACGAAGAACTCGAATCGATGGCTTTTGCGGACCCCAAAATTGTTGAACTGGTCGCCGGGAAGGACGTAGTTAAAGTTGTTGTCGTTCCCGGAAGGCTTG
Source organism: Pyrinomonadaceae bacterium (assembly GCA_046595575.1). Classification (GTDB taxonomy): domain Bacteria; phylum Acidobacteriota; class Blastocatellia; order Pyrinomonadales; family Pyrinomonadaceae; genus OLB17. The sequence goes on from JBKJOR010000121.1 coordinate 1,556, forward strand.
TGAATATAGTAGTTCGTGGTTAGCGGCAGAGTGGGCTGCATCTACATTAACCTTGCTTGAATTCGGTAAAGAAACTAGAATTATTTCGAGCGCAAGCAGCAAAATGCCACCCGAAGTTTGTCTAAGTTTATAGCGTCTCCTACTGTTCTCACGGACTTGGTCCTAATTTAGGACGTGTAATGAAGGAATGCCAGCTTTGTAAAAATTGCTACGCCGATGATGTAGCAACCTGCCCCAGCGATGGAATGCCGACCATTCATTCTATCGCCGGGGAACCCGTGCTCGAGGGGAAATACCATCTCGAATGCCGCCTCGGACAGGGCGGTATGGGTCTCGTTTACAAAGCGCGTCACGCTTACCTCAAAACCCAACTTGCGATAAAGATCATTCTCCCGGACCTCGTCGGAAACGACCCTCAATTGGTCACACGCTTTCGACAGGAAGCTCTTGCCGCCGCCGCGATCCGTCACCAAAATGTTGTTGCAGTCACCGACTACGGCGTGGTCAACGGCTCGCTCCCGTTCCTCGTAATGGAATACGTCGAGGGCGAATCGCTGCACGATCTGCTGGCGCGCGAAAAATCACTCAGTCCGGAAAGGGCGCTCGATCTAATGACCGCGATCTGTGCCGGGGTTGGAGCGGCTCATCACCAGGGGATAGTCCACCGTGATCTCAAGCCGCTCAACGTCATGATCTGCAGCGACAAACCAAATTTGTCTCAGGCGGTCAAGATTCTCGACTTCGGCTTGGCAAAGATAAAATCGGGCGAGCTGCTTGGTTCGTTCGTCCAGGCGCAGACCACCGGCCTGATGGGATCGCCGTACTATATGGCTCCCGAACAGTGGGCCGATGACGAGCCCGATTCGCGTTCCGATATTTATAGCCTCGGCGTGATGCTCTACCAGTTGCTTGCGGGAGATGTGCCGTTCAAGGGGTCATCGATCCCTGCGATCATGAAAAAGCACCTCACCGACCCGGCTCCGCGGTTTATCGAGCTTGGTATCACGGTCTCGCCCGCGCTCGAAACCGCCGTGCTTCACACGCTGCAAAAAGAGAAAGAGCAGCGTACGTCGTCGGTCGAGGATTTGATCACCGAGCTCCGCGAAGCGATCTACCCGTCGGCCATCGGCATAAATACAACACCGGGGTTAGGTACGCTACCGATTTCTTCTTTAAGCGTTCGCACCCGGCCGCCGCAATCCAAAGTGTTCGTCGATAACGTCTCGGTTGGCAACAGCCGCGATGACGGTTGGCTGCTGCTAGATGGAATCCAGAGCGGCAACCACCACCTTCGCGTCAGTCACGATGGATTTCAGGATTGGTTCGGTGATGTTGTGTGTGACGGGAAACCGGCCCAGGTCCTTGCGGACCTTCGGGCGAGGGGCGACACGAGTCAGCGCGTACCCGTCCCCGCGTTGAACGACACGCCGCACAGTCTCGCGCAAACACAGATCTCGCATACTGAAATGCAGAAGACGGCGCTGCAGAATTTCAATACGGGACAGCAGGAAATCGGAGTACAGTCGCAGGCCCCGAAACGAAAGATAGCTTCGCCCGTTGTTTTTGGGGCACTCGGCCTCGTGCTTTTGTTCGTCCTCGGCGCGGCCGGTCTTGTCGGTGCGTACATGATGGGGTTACTACCAAAGATCGGCGGTGCGACGAACGCGGCCAGTGATCCAACTCCGACTCCGTCGCCGAAAGCCGACATGGCAGAGATCCCGGGTGGCACGTTCCGAATGGGACATAACACGGGGAATGATAACGAACGTCCGGAGCACGAGGTCAGCGTGAAAGACTTCGCGATCGACAAGACCGAAGTCACGAACGCTGAGTACTACGAGTTCGTTAAGGCTACTGCTTACAAACCCTTTCCGGTGCATTGGGTGAATGACAAGCCGATACCCGGCCAGGAGCTGATGCCCGTACGGTTCGTCAACGCGGAGGACATAAAAGCGTTTGCCGCCTGGCGTTCGAAGCGCGACGGTGTCGAATACAGACTCCCAAAAGAAGAAGAATGGGAATACGCGGCGCGGAACGGTAATAAACAAAACCTTTTTCCATGGGGAGACAAGTTCGACGCCCAGTGCGCGGTCATCGACCAGTTTAGCAACGAGCCGACCGTCGTCGGTTCGAAAAGCTGTGCCAATTCGTGGGGCGTGCACGATTTGATCGGGAACGTTTTCGAATGGACCGGTTCTGCGGCTTCATTGTACCCAGGCAGTCCGGGCGAGGTGCGTCCGCTGAGCGAGCCGCATCTCATGCTTCGCGGCGGTGCGGCTATCTACAAGTCGGCAGGGACCAACGCGATCACCTCGACGTTCCGTGTCGCAGTGCCGTCTAGTACCCGTCGAGCCGAGATCGGGTTTCGTCTCGTTCGGGCCAAATAGACATTTCGGTGTTTCGAGACGGGCGGGAAATTGTTTAGGATTTATTTAATGAAAAGTATTTTAAGATTTTCTGCACTCGTACTCTTTTCAGCAATCGTTTTTTCGAGTTTCACGGGTTGTTCGGATACCGACACTTCGCAGAAGGGATCCGGCGGTGAAAATTCTCTACCGTCCATTAACGGATCGAATGCGGAACCCGAAAAGAAGAAGTCGGATTATCCGCCGATCGCGACTGCCGTCGCACAGGCCGACATCAAAAATCTGGATGGCACAACGTTTAAGGTGGCCGACAAGAAGGGCAAGGTCATTCTGCTGAATATGTGGGCGACCTGGTGCGGACCTTGTCGGGCGGAGATGCCTGCCCTGGTTCGTATGCAGGATGAGCACCGAGACGCCGGTTTCGAAGTGATAGGATTGAACACCGACGATGAGACGGTTGCTCAGATCAATGCGTTCGCGAGCGAGATGAAACTGAACTACACGCTTGTGTGGGCCGATACCGATCTCCAAGCGGCTCTTCTCAAGATAAGCAAATTCGGTGGGATACCGCAGAGCTTTATTATCGACCGCGAGGGTAATTTACGAGGAGTTTTCCGCGGAGCAAATCCGGCTGACATCAAAAAGATGGAAGAGCTTGTCGCCCTCGTGGTTAACGAATAGCTATTTAGCTTTCAGTGTCGCACCGCCCACCTTTGGTTCGACCAGGATGGTCTTAAAACTTGCCAGACTCACCAGTCCCGGAGCCGCTCCCCTCGGTTTGTTAACAAATTTCTTTTGCGTGTAATGTACCGCGGCCTTCGGCTGCGATTTCCCCTGGCTGTAAAATGCCGCCAACTGGGCTGCCTCGAGCAGAGTTGCGTGAGGCACCTCCTTTCGATTTGGGTTCCGGATCACAACGTGCGAGCCAGGGTAATCCGCGGCATGCATCCATGTGTCGAGCGATTTCGCGATCCGAAAAGTAAGAAAATCGTTGTCCTTAGCCTTCTTGCCAACCAGTATCTCGAAACCATCCGACGAGACAAACGCTCGCGTTCCGGGCGAAGGCTCGGCACGCTTTCGTCCAGACCCGCTCACCGCCAGTTTCTTCTCGCCAAGAAACCCAGCGATCGCGACGTCGTCCTCGGCCTCGATTGCTGCCTCTAATCTCGCCTGCTTCGCTTCGAGGCCTCTCAACTCGGCCTCGATCGATCCGAGCCGGACGTCGATCTCCCTAGCAGCATTTCTCGCCTTTGTGTAACGTTTGAAAAATTTCTCGGCCGCTTCGGTGATGGAATCGTTTTCGTCGGCTGCAATGATTATCTCGGGCGCGGCTTCATCGAAGTAATCGGTCACGCGGATTTCGCCACCGTCTCGTCGAGCGTTTCCGATATTCGCGAGCAGCAAGTCACCGAATCTCTTCCAACGTTCGGCGTCGCCATGATTTGTCAGATCGCCATTCAGTTCTTGGATCAGCTTCCGACGTTTTGCGACCTCGGCCGCAAGCTTACCTCGGGCGGAGCCGACTAGAGAATTAAATCGTTTTGCTGCGGATCGCTCCAGGTCGTCGGCATCCAGCACAGCGGAAAGTTTCTCTCCACCACTCTCAAACATCTCGGATGTCGGTTCGACGAAGGTGTTCAGTCTCTTAGCCGGATGCTGATAGACGTCGCCGGGCTGCTGTCCTTCGCCGATGGTTTGTCGCGCCGACCCGAGTATCCTGGATCCCGAATCCAGGAGCAGAAGATTTGCCGACACGCCTGTGAGTTGCGCAACGAGCGCAAATCTAGCAACCGAGCCGAGTTCGTCCGACCCGACAAGGGCGAACATTAAGACTCGCTCGTCGGATACCTGCTCCACCGCCGTCAGTTCGGCGCCCGAAAGGTTCTTCTTTAGCAGTAGAGTGAACGGCGATGGATTGCCGGAAGCCCGCTCGAGATCACGCATCCGCCGCCTTATTAGGTAAACGCGTGGATTTCCGGGCTCAATGCTGACAAAGAGATAACTGGAATCATGAAGACGCAGATCGATCGCGATATCGAATCGGGAAAGCTGAAAGATCTTTCCGAAAGCGCTTCCGATCAATTCGGATTCGAGTTCACGCCGAATTGCTGTAACAGTCTTAAGATCCACAAAGCCAGTCTAGGTGCAGAAAATAAAAAGTCCAAGAGCGAACCGATCGCCGTTGGACCTGAAAAGCCAAGTAAGCCGCGGTGAATTAAAGCTCGCGAATAAGGATGGTGCCTGACAGGATGTCGTGAGCCCCGCGACGTTCTTCGTTAAAGAAGATCGGCAAAAATCCGACACCGGCGAACGCGAGCAATAGCAAATAGACCGCCGAGTTTACGGCCGCCTGGTGAAGCGTCGGGTACGCATTCTCTTCGATATCAACCAACTCCAGGGAGAAGAGCCGCATTCCGAAGCTACGGCCGACGAATGCGATCGTAAGCGTAAGGTATAGGAACATAACGATCGCGACCGACGCCGCGATAGCGAAAAAGCCCGATAGCGAGAACCAATTTCCGCCGGACAACATGAAAGGAGACAACAGGATGAATGTTGCGAACACGCCGACGATAAAATCAAAGAGTCCCGCCGAGAAGCGCATCGAGAGCGGGGCAAGATCCTCGATATCATCCGTCTCGACTGCTTCGATATCGACGATCTCGAAATCTGCTACCGGTTCGTCAAAGCGTCGGTTCGGTTGTGTCCCGCCATTTGTCGCCAACTGAGCGGATGCCGGCAGCTGAACTTTTTCGGAAACACCCGGGCGGGTCAGCGGTGGCAGCTTATTCGTATCAAAGCCTTTCTTCTCAATCCGCAGCGGAGAAACGAGCATCGGCTTCGGCGAAGGGTTGACCGTTGCTTTCGGCGGCGTGCTCTGCGGCTCAGACTCGGCGGAACGTGCGACGACATTGAACGGATAGCTCCGGTTCGCGGTGGTCTTGCCGACATGGACTGATTGCTCCGGCACGGGATGATTCGAAAAGACACGGCGCGACTCCTCGATGCGTTTCAATGCGCTTGCGACACGCGGATTTTGATGGCGCGGATTTTTGTCTTCGACAAACTCAACCTTCAGAGCATTAGCTCCGCTCGTGGTCCGCGGTTTGGAGCCGTTCGTGTCATCATCAGATTCCTCGCGTCGGTTTGTTCCGACCTTCTGCCTGACCGAATTCTGCAGCTGTAACCGCCATTCGGGAACTGTCGCCTTTTTTGTCTGAAACTCTACCAACGTCTGGCTCGTCTTCTTGACCCGTAGGTCGTTCGTATCAAATCTGGGTGCGACCGGCTTTGGAGTTGGCTTAGGGGAAAGTGAAGATTGCGGAGCGGGCATGGGTGCGGGAACCGCAGTCTTTGGTTCCGGCGGTAGCGCTTCGCTCTTCGGCGCCGGCGGTAACACGTTCTGTTTCGGGTTCGCCAGTTTTCCACCTTTGGACATCAGCGGCTCAGCCGTGCGCGAGATCTTTGACTGAAGTTCCTCGCGTACGGTGTCGTTGATCATCGCTCCGCATGTCAAGCAAATGGATAGAGTTGGTGCAAGGTCGCGTTTGCAGACAGGACACGTCATAGGTTTATTAAGCTCGAATTGGAGTGAGTGTCAGAGCGCCAAGGCAAATCGCAGAAATAATATCAGAGATTACTTTAAGGCGTCAACAGTAAACGTAGAAATATTTATACTTCACGTTGACGGCGCCTGTACCATGGATTGGTCGAAGCCCAACTTGTTTTCAAAAGAATTGAGATTGCGGAGAGTTAGCAAAATTGGCAACTACATCGGCTGGCGTCCGGAAAAACCAGCCTCGATCTCATGCCACCATTCGATCTCGTCACCATCGCCGATCTGCCAGCAGAGCAGTACGACCCGGTCGTCGCGCATCGCCGGAAAATCGATCAGCCCGCGCGAATAATCCTTGAGCTGAATTCCAAGGTCATGGAGGTCAGTCGTTATCTTTCCGACCTCGTACAACGCCTTGACGTAGTCCGGACCGCCTTTCATTCCACCGCCAAATTCGGAAGCTACCGCGGCCGCCTTCGCGTGCTCACGAAAATCGCCAAGCCGCGTATACAGACGCTGGATCCGTTCGAGCTTTATCCGAACGGAGGGAAGTAGCGTATTTGCTTCGGCGAGAGTGAAGATCTTCATTGGTCTTCGTTGGCGCGCACAATGCCGCGAGGATGCTTTTGTTCGTCACCGATATCATTTCTATTCGAGCCACGCGGGAACCGGGACGCGGGATCGCGGCGTAACGTATCGGCCATTGGCATCTCGCCGGGAGGTATGAACGACGGCACATCGTACTCGCCGCTTTGCGAGCTGTCCTTCCGGATGAATTCCGCAATGTCCCCGAGATCGATAAAAAAGTCGGCGACGTCGATCAGCCGTGGTGCGGTATTGGAACGAAATCCCGCCACCTCGACTCGACAACCTTTGTACGCGACCGCATTTATGGCGTAGACAAAATCCTCGTCGCCCGAGACAAGCACGGCGGTATCGTAGCGTCCGGCCAGACTCAGCATATCGACTGCGATCTCAACGTCGAGGTTGGCTTTTCGAGTCCCGTCGTAAAATGTCTTCAGTTCCTTCTGCACGACGCGAAAACCGTTTCGTCGCATCCAGAGCAAAAATCCCTGTTGCCGCTCGGCTCCGGCATCGACGCCGGTGTAAAAGAAGGCGCGAAGCAAGCGGCCGTCCCCGAGAAGGATCTGGAGAAGCTTGTTGTAATCAATATCTATCGTGTGAAAGCGCGCCGCGTGGAAGAGATTGTTGCCGTCAATAAAAACCGCTACGCGACCCCGATGTCCGAATTTCCAGGACGAGCTGGTAGTCGTTTCAAACTGCATGGATGCAATGACCTCGTATTCAAATCTGTGCGGCTTTTAAGAGGCTGGTTATCGAGCGGAGAAATCGACGAATTACCAAATAAAATTCTTTAAGGTCCCTTGATCGAAAAAAAAGTATCAAAAAATAGCCTAAAAAAACGAGTTCGATAAATTCAGCTCTATAAAAGATCGCGTCTCTAGTGTGCATCGTGGCCCGAAGGCGGTCAAGGCAATATACGGCAGCCGGTGGTAATATCACTGCGGCATTATGGATGAGAACACTGACAAGACGTCCGATCCGGAATGGCTCCGTAACCTGCCGCTACGGGCCGAAGAGATCGGGTTTTCGCCCGAGCAGATGATCGCCTGCAGAGCATGCGACAAACCGAATGGTCCGAACCGCGGGGCATGTCTGTACTGCGGTGCACGGATCGAGGGAGCCGCGATCGAACGGCTCGATGTTCGGGAGTTGGAAGGCTGGGAGAAGGGTTTTAATGTCATTGCAGGCGGTTTGACTGACCGTGACGTTCGTACGGCAGCGGATAAACTGGCGG
>JBKJOR010000158.1:0-6169 GCA_046595575.1 Pyrinomonadaceae bacterium
TTCGGCGGCAAGATGCCCGCAGCCAGCGTTCCAAAAATCCAGAGGAAGGCCGTATTTATCGACGATCCGAAAATGGAGATGATCAAACCGGTAAGAATAAGCAGGGCGGATGACAGATAGCTGACGCGAACCAGCTTCTTGTTATCCGCGTTCGGGTTGATGTAACGCTGATAAATATCCTTGACGAGGTAAGCAGCTCCACCATTAACAGTTGAGCTGAACGTAGCAAGAAACCCGGACAGCAAGGCCGCGAGCATAAACCCGACAACGCCGATCGGGAGCATCGACCCAATGATAAGAGGTAACGCGGCTTCCGGATCCGAACGCAGTTGTGAGTCCAAAGCTGCATCCCCGATGCCCATGATCGCCATCACAGCGATCGCCATAGCAAAACACCAGCGCACGGTATGGATCGCACCCCATAGAGCGCCCAGTTTAGAAGCGTCACGTTCATCCTTTGCCGCCAGGAAGCGTTGAAAATCGTAAAGCTGCTCGGGGCCGCTTAGACAGAGGAGTAACCCCTTCGCCACCCAAACGGCGACCAGTGCTCCAAAAAGCGAATAATCTGTGCCGCCCGATACTAAACCTTGAAACGCGTCCGGTCGCCAGGATGGCATTATGTCGCCCCAACCGGCCGGTACCTTTGTCGCAAACTCGGCTGCGTTAAAATGTAAATATCCGATTATTGCGAATACGATCGCACCCGCACTAAGCACTATCGTCTGCACGATCTCGACACGAACAATGCCGTGAAACCCACCCAGGATGACGTATGCTCCGGTCACACCGAGAATCAGGAACGCACAGATGTTCGCCGACGTTAGAGTGAAAGCATAGCTACCAAAATTAAAGACCCAAGGTTCGAAATGTAGAAAGATCGCACCGAACTTTCCCATTCCGATCGCTCCATAACCGAGGAGAGCAGTGATTGTGAGGATCGCGAATAGCGTGTATGAGAGCCGAGCCATGTCTCCGGCTTTGTTGGTGCCGAAACGGGTCTTCATCCATTCGGCACCCGTCATGGCGTCCGACCGCCTGATCCATTTCCCCATGTACGCCAAATAGAACGCGGTAATAGGAAACCCCCAAAGCATATGAACCCACATGCCTTTCAGCCCGAGAGCAATAAAGGTCGAGACGATCCACATCGTTCCCGTGATGTCGAAGTAGCTCGAAGATCCCGACATAGCAAGTGCCCACCAGGGAAGCTGGCGACCACCAAGGAAGTATGAGGACATACCCTTCGCGGCTTTGCGCTTCATCGCAAAACCGATGCCCATAATCGCAGCAAGGTACAAGACGACGATTAATTGATCGAGAATGGATAGGTTCATTAGTATTGCGACCGCTTTCTATTGAACGAGGATTAAGTCTCTATGCGACCAAGTATTCCTCTCCGATTGAGAGGTAATGGAGATATCGCTGCGACCTGGCGGTCCGACAACCAAAAATAAATAGAACGGAGGAGTGCTGTTCGATCATGGGTTGCGTGAAGCCGACCCTCGCAGCTAATTAAGCACGATTTAGATACTTTCTATTCGCCGAAGACAAAGTACTTGTAGCACACCGTTAATTTTTTTGTCAACAGCAAATCAGGTTGTCGCTTTAAGCGTGTGAGGGGAGGTAGCCGAGCGGAAGTAGTTCTGGAGCGCGATTGGTATCGCTCCGAATAGGCTCGGTCTTTGTACGCTAGCCGGACGGATCAGAATCTGGTCTGGTGTCATCACGTACTTGCTCTTGATGCGGTTACGAATTATAGGCTCAATAATGGTCCAGGCCTCGGTTATGTTGCCACCGATAACGACCGCCTCGGGGTAGATACCGTGCACGAGATTGCTGATTCCCTCACCCAGGTATTCGGCCGTGATCTTGATCGATTCCAAAGCAATCGGGTCGCCGTTCTTAGCTCGAGAGATCAGCTCGTGTATGCCAACCGCGGGGAGTCCGTGTTTTGCGGTGACGCGATGAAACCGTTCGACTGTCGCCCGTTCAGAAGCAAATGTCTCCCAGCATCCTCGCCGGCCGCATGAACAAAGCTCACCATTAGGATCAATGCTCATGTGCCCAAATCCACCAAGGCCGAAGCGCGGCCCGACCCGTAGCTCCCGATTGATGATCAAGCCGGTACCAAGTCCCTCTACAACCAAAATAAAAAGAAGGGTTTGTACGGATGCTTCGTCGAGTGGGCCATACCAAAGCTCCGAAAATGCGGCAGCGTTCGCGTCGTTTTCGACGAATACCGGTAGCTTTAACCGAGCTTGCAGTAGACTCCGGACGGGAACATCATTCCACTCGAGGTTTGGCGAACTTACTATCGATCCGGTCTCGCGATCTATCAACCCTGGCAAGCTCACGCCGACCGCAGCGAAACGAGCCCGGGAAAACTGTTTACTCACCAGGCTCTCGATCGCATCTGCGAGTTTTTCGAGAAACTGGCGCGGCTCCCCTTCCGTCAGCATCGATTTCTGTTGAAGAATCCTGCCGTTGAAATCGCTGACCGCATAAACCGAATCGGTAACGCCAATATCGATCGCGAGCACATAAAAACTTTCGGAATTTATATAAAGATACTTTGGCCGGCGACCGCCGCTCGACGGACCTTCGGTTCCCTCGTAAACGAGTCCGTTTTTTATGAGGCGATTTACAATAGCGGAAACAGTTCCCGCTCTAAGGCCCGTGTTCTTCGCGATGTCCGCTCGAGAGATCGGCTGTTTTTCGCGAATAAGGTGTAGAAAAACGGTTTGATTGATGTCTCGTATATCCTGGACACCAACCATCCGAAGTTCCGAAGCCCTGAGCTGTTTCATGTTCCTGACGATAATATAGTCTGAATGCTTATTGAAACAAGCATGGCCAATGCGAGATCGAGGCTTATCGGAACAAGCTGAATTAGACTGAACAAACACAAACCTCAACCGGCGATCGTTAAGAATGGAAACCGTTAATCATGAATTAGGTGATCTAGTCGGCCATGGCGATCGAATTTGATCTTCAAGCTCACAATCGCAGTATTTGTTCGGTGTATCAGTGCTTAGCTTTTTATAATTGCAGTACCGCGAAACACTCGAATCCCACGAAAGTCCGCAGGTGTGCGTTTGTCGAGAACGTTCAAAGACCACGTTTCATCGAATATTCGATTGGGACGTGTTGTTGGCGAGGCTAGCAACCTCACTAAGTGAGGCCGATAGGCCGTCGCCTAGTGAGCTTAGGGAAAGCGCACCGCTTGCCGTAGCAAGATTAATTGACTCGGGAAGCGGCTTGCCACCTAGTAGGCCGTAGATGAGACCGGCGGCGAATGCATCTCCGCTTCCGACGCGATCCAGTACCGCGACCTTTTCAAAGTCTTTGCCTCGCACCAACTGTCCGTCTAGAAGGCAGATCCCGCTCAGGCTATGAGTCGACGCAGACGCAACGTCGCGAAGCGTGGTTGCAAGCAGCTTTAGGTTCGGATGGCGCGACGTCATTTCACTCGCCGCACTTTTAAATGCGTCTTCAGAGAACGAGGCGAACCCGGCATCGAAATTTTCTACACCGAAGACGACATCTGCATGTTTCAGCAGATCTCGATTCAAGGCATTGGCCGCGTTGCGTCCGCCGCGTTCGGACCATAGTGAATCGCGATAGTTCAGATCGTAAGAGATTATCGCTCCGCTGGCGCGGGCGGCGGCCATCGCCTCTGCGGCTACATCGGCGGTCGTCTCGGACAGTCCGGCAAAGATCCCGCCCGTGTGGAACCAGCGCGTTCCGTGTGTTGCAAAGATCGCCTGCCAATCGATCGAACCACGGGTCAGCTGCGACACCGCCGTGTTCCCCCGGTCCGAGCAGCCCGTCGGCGGACGCGTCCCGAAGCCACGGTCCATGAAATAGATACCGTTACGCGAACTGCGCGACATCCCGTCGGTCGACTTCCAAATAATCTGCGAAGTGTCGACGCTTCCCTGCCGGACCAGATCCTCGACTAGCCGACCGATCTGATTGTCGGCAAGAGCTGTCACGATCGCGGTATCGAGACGGAAGCATTTCGCGAGATTGCGTGCTACGTTGTATTCGCCGCCGCCCTCCCAAACGCGAAAGTTTCGAGCGGTGTGGACACGCTCGTCACCGGGATCGAATCGCAGCAGGACTTCGCCGAGTGAGATGAGGTCCCATTGGTTACTGGATTTGGGTTTGATGTTTAGCAAGGCAGCAATTAGCAATTTGTGTTCGGATCATCGCAAGGGTAGATCGAAACACCGGAATTCGCAATTTCGAATTTCAATCTCAAATTTCAAACTTCACATTTCAAATTTCACATCTCAAATCTCAAACCTATAATCTCAAGCGCAAATTCTGCAATCCAAAATCATCGTGCCATCCACCCGCCGTCGACGGTTAGAATGTGCCCGTGCAAATATTTACTGGCTCCAGAGGCAAGAAAGACCGCCGCGCCGCCGATGTCTTCGGGTTAGTCCCACCGGTCTGCCGGTATCCGCTCGAGTATCTGCCGGTTCCGCGTTTCGTCGGCCCGCAGAGCTTCGGTATTATTCGTCACAATGTAGCTTCAAACAACTGGCAGCTATGGTCCCATCTTTATTATCGCCGCTTCAGCATATCTGGTCGCACTGCTTATAATTCATTTGCTCGCTCCGCGACTCGAGCCGGCAACTATCAAATATGAGTAAAGCAGAGGTAATTTCCCGGATAATAACGGGCGGCGTTATTCCGGTGATCAGAGCTTCCTCGAAAGAGGAGGCTCTTGCCGTTATTGAGGCGATCGCCGCCGGCGGCGTCACGACAATCGAGATAACGATGACCGTGCCCGGTGCGATAGATTTGATCGCGCTGTTGCGCCCACGAGAGGATCTGTTGATCGGAGCCGGCTCGGTCCTCGATGAGGAAACTGCACGGGACTGCATCAGTGCCGGCGCACAATTCATCGTCAGTCCGGCGACCAACTTCGACACGATCGTTTACTGCAACGAGAAAGAGATCGTCGTCATGCCCGGCGCCCTGACGCCGACCGAGATCGTCAACGCGTGGGACGCCGGTGCCGATTTCGTGAAAGTGTTTCCCGCTGATTCGATGGGCGGAGCAAAATATTTGCGATCGGTGAAAGCACCCCTGCCTCAGATCAAGCTGATCCCGACCGGCGGCGTAAACCAGCAGACTGCAGCGGATTTTATAAATGCAGGAGCTGAAGCGATCGGTGTGGGCGCGGATCTGGTCGATTTGAAAGCTGTTACTGAAGGGCGATCGATCGACGTCACCAGGGCGGCTAAGAAATATTTAGAGATCGTAAAAGAGGCGAGGCGGAATTAGCTAGTAGGGCAACGCCCCATAGGCGCCTGGATATTCTCGTAGCTGGTTTAGCTATCTGCTATGCGGCTTCGCCGCTACGCCAGTTTGCCCGTGTGCGCACAATTTCTTACTATCTAGAAAGCAGCGCAGGAACGGTGTCGCAATTCGCCCCACATGGCAATCGAAACTGAAAAAAAATATCGTCTCGGATCAAAGCGACTCGAGGAGATCACGCAGAAACTCGCCGAACTCGGAGCTAAGTTCGAGAAGGAAGTTTTCGAGGTGAATTATCAACACCGCGGGGGTGAAATGGACGAGCGCGGGGCTACACTTCGCCTGAGAAAGATCGGAGATTTCACCATGCTGACCTACAAAGAGAAGATGAAGGGCGGCGATGGCTCGAAGTGGAAGATCGAGCACGAAACGATGGTCTCGGACGTCGAGGAGACCGAAGCGATCATCGAGCGACTGGGCTATTATCTGACCGCGGTTTACGAAAAGCGCCGCAAATACTTTCGACTGGGAGATGTCGAGGTGGTGCTCGATGAGCTTCCGTTCGGTCTATACATGGAGATCGAAGGTACCGAAGACGAGATCGTGAAGGCTGCGAAGAAACTTGGGCTCAAAGATATCGAATACGAGCCGCGCGGATATCCGCGGTTGACGATCAAGTATGGAAAGATGGTTGGCAATGTCGCCGAAGCAAAGTTTGAGAGAAGCTAGGCAGCTCAATCGCTTTGCGGGAAGCCGGAATGTAACTCTAACCTTGGCGACTTCGCGTCTTTGCGGGAAATTTTTCCCGACCTCCCGCTAGCCTCCGACATCCTGCCCAACGAAAAACATTTGCGCGTCGAAAGGTTCGGTTCCTGGGATTTTTCGGTATGTCCCGTCC
>JBKJOR010000409.1:0-13645 GCA_046595575.1 Pyrinomonadaceae bacterium
TGCAACAATGCTCTCTCTTATCACTGCCGAAGTAACTGGAAGATCGCCGAGCTGTCCGAAGTTGATCGAACGCAGGCGTGGGCTAGAACTGTCGTAGAAGTACCAAGTGCCATTTCGGTAAGTCGCAAAATCTGTCGTGCCGTCGCCGTCGTAATCGGCCGGAACAGCTACGTCGTCGTTGAAGCCGAAGACAAAGGCTTCGGTCTCGCCCGAGCTGCTATCCATCACATACCACACGCCACGTCGATAGACTGCAACATCTGCTTTACGATCGCCCGTGTAATCCGCGGGGACTAGAGTGTCGAGTCCAGCAAGGCCGAATGCACGCACGGACGAATTACCGGTCGAACTCTCGCGAATAAACCATCGGTTCTCGGTCGAGCGGAATATCGCGAAGTCGGCACGACCGTCGCCGTCATAGTCGGCTTGCACCGGAACATCACCAAGCTTGCCCCAACGATAGATGGTTGCTCGATCCTGGTCGTAATCGTTTGACGACATCAAAATCCACCACTCACCGGTGCCCGGCCGAAACACACCGATGTCTGTCTGACCGTCGCCATCGTAATCCGCGGGAACGGGAACATCCGGCAAACCACCGGTCGGGTGCATCGTCGTCGTGCCCCACTTCACAAGAACAACTCCGCCGCCGCTCTGGTGTATGTACCAAACTCCGTTCTCGGGCCGCCATGTCGCAACGTCGGTTTGCCCGTCGCCGTCGTAATCGGCCGGGACGAGTACGTCTGAAGCATGCCCCCAAGCGAGGGTCATCGCACTCGTCTTAGCGGCCGAAAGCTCACTGATCCAGGTTGTCGATGTAGGCCGAAATACCGCGAGATCGGCTTTGCCATCGCGATCGAAGTCGGCTGCCGAAGCGGCCGCCGTCAGCACCAGCGTGAAAACGATCGCGAGGAGTGCATTCGATTTGTGAAGTAGTGTGATCATTGGAATCCGGAGTTACTTTTTGCTTAAGACGTTAAGTTCAGAGTTATTTGCTTGCTCTCTTTGTTTTCTGCCCTACAAAACTGACAATCAACGAACAGTTCCTGTAAAATCTCACAATTCGTATGACAGCTAGGATTCTTAGCGGCAGAACTATTGCCGAAGCGATCAAGTCCGAGGTTGCAGCAGACATCTCGCGGTTCCGGCAGGAATACGGATCTGCACCGTGTTTGGCCGTTATCCGCGTCGGCGAAGATCCGGCGTCGGCCGTTTACGTCGGCAATAAGGTTAAGACGGCCGGGGAGATCGGGATGATCTCGGAGCATCATCATCTGGAAGATACAACTTCGCATGATAAGGTGCTGGCATTGGTTGAGAGTCTGAATCGACGCGACGATGTCGACGGAATCCTTGTGCAGCTTCCGCTGCCCGATCAGATCGACGGCCGCGAGATTCTCGAAGCGATCGATCCGTTAAAGGACGTCGACGGCTTTCACCCTATTAACGTCGGCCGCCTATCGTCAGGTGAGAAGTCGCTCGTGCCATGTACACCGGCGGGCGTGATCGAGATACTAAAACGCAGCGAGATCGAGATCGCCGGGCGGAATGCGGTGATCGTCGGGCGCAGTAATATCGTCGGAAAACCGATGGCGATGCTGCTGCTGCAGGAGAATGCGACGGTCACGATCTGTCACTCTCGGACCCGGGATCTTCCGGATATCACTCGTCGGGCAGATATCCTCGTCGCGGCGATCGGACGTGCGGGATTCGTTCGCGGAGAACATATCGGCGAGGGCGCGACGGTCATCGATGTCGGTATTAACAACGTCTCGGATCCTGATCTCGCTCGCGAGCTTTTTGGCGACGAAGAGTTAGAGAAACGGCTCACCGCGATTGATAAGCGCGGGTTCACGCTTGTCGGCGATGTGAATCCGAAAGAGGCGATCGAGAAAGCCGGAGCATTCACACCCGTCCCCGGCGGAGTCGGTCTGTTAACAGTTGCGATGTTGATGAAAAACACGGTTGCGGCGGCAAGATCCCGGCGGAGCCGAAGAAGTTAGCCACAGAGTACACAGAGGCCTCTACATGGGGTGTATTTGTAATGTCGGGGCGCGTTCGTGAGTTTAGTGTATTTAGTGGTCCGGCTTCCGAAGAAAACCACGATGCACCGAATGCACATTTTCGAGCCGTTCCGGTTCATGTTCTTTCTTGTTCGTGTCGTTTCGTGTGGGTTTGTGGTTCCAGTCTGTTTCATCTAACTGAAACCACGAACTCACACAAAATCACACGAAAAAAGCGAACCACGAAAAGAGGAAAGGCCGGACATTTCAAACATACAATCACCCGACCAGATACGAAATATCACGAAACAAGGAAGACCCCAGAAAAACTCTGTGTGCTCTGTGGCAATCAAAAAGTTATGACATTTGAAGAATATCAAAACGAAGCGAGCGTAACTGCTCTTTACCCGAACCGCATGAAGAACCTCGAATACCCAACGCTTGGGTTGGCTGGCGAGGCCGGCGAGGTTGCAAACATCGTAAAGAAGATCCAGCGCGATCATGGCGGTGTGATAACGGATGAAGTCCGCGGCAAATTAAAAGACGAACTCGGCGATGTGCTCTGGTACATCTCGGCTTGTGCGGATGAGTTGGGTCTGACGCTCGATGAGATCGCGCAATTCAACGTCGGCAAGTTGGCGAAGCGGCATGGGAGGTCTTGAAGCGTTAATCGGGAAGCGTTAATCGTGAATCGTGAATCGTTAATTGTTAATCGTTAATCGGGAATCGTTAATTGTTAACCGGGAATCGTTAATCGTAGATAGCGAAACATTTCACGAGTCTGGCATCGTCCTGCACGATTAACGATTAACGATTCCCGATTAACGATTAACGATTCACGATTCCCGATTAACGATTAACAATTAACGATTCCCGATTAACAATTAACGATTCACGATGCTAAACGTAGGATTAACGGGTTCAATTGCCGTGGGCAAATCATTTGTCCTCGAGATATTTCGCGAGCTGGGATGCTTTGTGCTCGATGCGGATAAGGTCTCACGCGATGTTGTTGAACCTGGAACCGACGGGCTTCGACAGATCGTTGAGGCTTTTGGCGATTCCGTTCTGCGGTCGGACGCCAGCCTCGATCGCACACTGCTCGGCTCGATCGTGTTTGCAAATGAGGAGAAACGTCTTCTTCTTAACTCGATCGTGCATCCGCTTGTGTTCGAAGCACAGAACGCCTGGCTTCGCGAGCGGGAAGACGACGACCCGGAAGGGATCGCCATTGTCGACGCCGCATTAATGATCGAATCGGGCGGCTACAAGCGGTTCGACCAATTGATTGTTGTGTGGTGCGAAGCTGACTTACAATTGAAAAGGCTAATGTCGCGAGACGGGCTGAGTAAGGCGGATGCCGAAAAGCGGATCGCTTCTCAGATGCCACAGGATGAGAAAAAGGGATTTGCCGATCATCTGATCGACACGTCCGGCAGTTTTGAAGATACACGCCGGCTCACAACAGAAGTTTTCCACCGCCTGAAACGTTCTTAGAAGAGTTGACGCCCAAACAACAGTGCCAAAGTTTTCTCGAAAAGCAGATCGATCGATACAACGTTCGTCCTCCGATATTCGGCGGTGGATAGCGTGCGTTTTTGCGCTCGTGAGTCAGCTTGTTCTGATCGGCTGCAACGGTTTAGATAAACCACAATCCGAACCTTATTACGCCGGCACTGCTCCACCGCGGAAGCAGGAGTTTCGTTGGAGCAACGGCAGAATGCCGAAGAACCTCGACCCCGCCCTCGCTGCCGTTCCGCCTGAGACCGATGTCATCCGGGCCGTGTACGAGGGGTTGACCGAGCTCGACCCCCGAACTCTCGAACCGATGCCGGCGGCTGCCGAGAAGTGGACGGCGACCGAAGATTTCCGCACGTGGACCTTCAACCTCAGAAACAATTCCCGGTGGTCGAACGGCCAGGCCGTGACCGCGGAAGACTTTGTTTATTCATGGAAACGCGTCGAGGAGCTAGGGGCCGCGGCAGCGAACCGCGAGCTGATGGCGAACATCGTCGGCTTCGTAGTAAGAAAAAAAGAAGTCGTACCTGCACCTGGCGATCTGATAACTAATACGAATGTTATGGGCGGCCTGCAATCGCCGATTCCATCACCGACCCGGTCACCCGCTGTATCGATCGAGAATTCCAACGTTAAGCGTGAAACCGGGCCGGCCCCGATCGCCTTCGGTGTCTCGGCTCCGGATGCCGTCACTCTGAGAGTGTCGCTCACCGTACCGGATAAGGACTTTCCGAAGCTGGTTGCGCATCCGATGTTCCGCCCTGTCTTTGACGACGCAAGCGGACTCAAGACCCGGTTGGTTGCAAAAGATGTAGTGACGAACGGTGCGTTTCGAATCGATTCGATCGATGCGGATGGGATCTGGCTTTTACGTTCCGAGAATTACTGGAATCGAGAAGCAGTAAAGCTGGAGAGTGCAAAGCTCGTTTCTTCAAAGAATCCCGAACAGGATCTCGCTGCCTATCGGGCCGGCGAGATCGACGCGATCACGAATGCGGAGTTCGAACCGCTCGCCCTCAAGCTGCTGGAGCCGTTTGAAGATTTCAGGCGCCGGACGCACGCGGCATTAAATTTCTACGAGATAAACTACGGGAAGTATCCCTTCGATGATCGTCGCGTTCGCGAAGCGCTTGCGATATCTATCGATCGCGAACGTCTTACCGAGGGCCAAATGGAAGGACTAACGACACCTGCCATTGCATTTCTCCCATTCAGCGGCAATCCGGCGTCGCGGATCGTCCAGGATAAGGAGCGGGCCGCCGACCTGCTTGAAGACGCAGGTTTTGCGAACGGTGTGGGGTTTCCCGCAATAAGGCTTGTTGTTAACCGTAACGACATTCAGCAGCGTGTCGCTCGCGCGGTCGCACGGATGTGGAAACAAAGCTTGAATATTGAAACCGAGATCGTTGTGAGAGACATTGCGGATCTCGAGATCGCGAGAACGACGGGTGACTATGACATGATCCGCCGAAATGTCGTTTACGCGTCGGCTGACGAGTTGATGAGTATTCTCACAATATTCGAGCCTGCCCAGGCACCCCGCGTAACATCGCCCGACACACCTCAAACCGAGAATGGTGTCGAGGCGCGTCCGGCGGCGAGCCCGTCGGGCAACAT
The DNA here is from genome assembly GCA_046595575.1 of Pyrinomonadaceae bacterium. Classification (GTDB taxonomy): domain Bacteria; phylum Acidobacteriota; class Blastocatellia; order Pyrinomonadales; family Pyrinomonadaceae; genus OLB17. Next base: position 5,139 of record JBKJOR010000409.1, read on the forward strand.
TGAAACCCAATTGCCCGCGAGCGCTGTCGATTCGACGATGACCGAAGCGAATGCGATCTACGACCTCTGGGCGATACCTCTTTACTTCCCGACTTCCTACTCGCTCGTGAAACCATACGTGGGGGGATTTGAGATGAATAGTCTGGATGCTCCACTGTTGACTCAAGTGTCGATCGATAGTGACTGGCAACCGAAGTAGGTAAATGACGAATCCTAAACCTGCCAAATCGTGTTAACCTGCTAGTAATCGGCAGGTTGCGTTCTCTCCTATGAGCCCACCCCATCGGGCTTGATTTCGACTACCAGCACGGAGTTCGTCTATGAAAGAGACCCGTTTCATAAGTTTTTGCCTAGGACTCGCTCTAGCCGCATCGTCGTTCATGGCAGCGAGCTGTACTTCTTCGGCAAAGAGTCAATTCTTCGGGCAGACGGCCGCACCGAGCGACAACACACTTCGCTATGTCACGGGTTCTGAGCCCGAATCGCTTGATCCTGCTATTCCGAACGGACAACCCGAAGCCCGCATCTTGATGGCCCTCTACGACGGTCTGATCGAATATCACCCGATCACGCTCGACCCGATCCCCGGCGTTGCCGAGAGCTGGGAGCTTAAAGAAAGCGGTACGGAATACATTTTTAATTTAAGGCGGAACGCGAAGTTTTCGAACGGCGATCCGATAACCGCAAACGACTTCGTTTATACGATCCGCCGAGGCTTCAAGCCTGAGCTTGCGTCGCGAAACGCGAGCCTCGGTTACTACATAAAATATTCCGAACCCTACAACGCGGGATTTTCGTTTGTCCGCGGAGGAGATGGCCAGTTCCTTCTGAAGAAAGATTTTGTCGAAACGGTTTCGGGTCCGGAGACATCGAGCGAACCGCTCGCAGCCGGAGAAAGCGAGGCTCACAAGTTCCTCGATGGTCCCGAGCGTCTGACCATTCCATCCGCAGAAAAAGATAGGACCAAACTGCTCGACGGCGACCCAAAGCTTAAGGCCGCGGTGGAAGGGAAGGAACTTGTTGCGGTAAAGGCGGAAGACATCGGCGTCGAAGCGATCGACGACTACACGCTGCGGATTAAGCTATATCAGCCGGCTCCGTATTTCGCCGGCTTGCTTGGCCATCAATTTTTTCGCGTCGTTCCGCAGAAGATTATCGAGAAGTTTGGTGACAAGTGGTCGCGTCCGGAAAACATCGTCACAAGCGGATCGTACAAGGTACTTGCCCACCGGCCCTACGACGAGTTGATCGTCGTCAAGGACCCGCAGAATTGGGACGCGGCGAATGTGAAGCTCGACCGGATCGAGTTCTACCCGCTCGACGAGCAGACGACGATGATGAACCTCTACAAGTCGGGACGTATCGACGCGACATATAATCACACGATCCCGTCGCCGTGGTTCGATCAAGTTAGCCAGTACAAGGACGAGTATCTTCTTCACCCCGAGGTTGCCAGCGAGTTTTACGTTATCAACGTAAAGAAGCCGCCGATGGACAACCAAAAGGTCCGAGAGGCATTCGCCCTTGCCATCGATCGCGACGCGTACGCGATGCTGAGACGAACATACAAGCCGCTTGTCGATTTTGTTCCGTTCGGGATCTTCCCAAAGTATGAAGAGGCCCGAGAGAAAATTTACAGCCAGGAATTGAAAAAACTAGGCAGCTCGCTCGATGAATGGAAGGCGAGAAAATTCAATGCGGAAAAAGCGCGAAAGCTGATGACTGAAGCCGGATTTCCGGTGCAGCAGGCGGGCAGTGGTTGGAATTGTCCGACCTTTCCGGTCGAGAGTGTCTCCATCACCTACAACACATCCGAGAGCAACAAGTCGACCGCAGAGTTTGTCCAGGCACAATGGAAGCAGAACCTTGGGATTACGGTTCAGCTCAAGAACATGGAGTTCAAGACGTTTCTCCCGCTCCTGAACAAAGTCGATTATCAGGGCTTTGGTCGTCGCGGCTGGGTCGGTGATTACATGGACCCGTACACGTTTTTGTATTTGTTCTATTCACCGCAAAACACGGGTGCGACCGGATGGTTTGACGCGAAGTACGACCGGATCCTCGATGAAGCGAACAACACGATCGATCCGCAGGCACGCTACGAGAAGATGGCCGAGGCCGAGTTTTACATGATGCAAAAGCAGATCGTTATCCCGCTCGGTGTACCTGGGACGAGCTGGCTGAAGAAGCCGTATGTAAAAGGCATGTATCCGAATCCGGGAACGCTCCACGCCTGGAAGTTTGTCTATATCGAACCCGATCCGGCGAAGTGGGACCGGCAAGTAGACAACATGATGAGCGATAAGAATACGATCGTGGAGGAGCAACTTAAGGTCATCACCGCCTCACAGGATGCGTTCCTTAAGTCGAAGGCGAGCGAGAAAGGCGGTGTGAAGGTGGGATCGGTTGAATAGGTAAGGATTTTATGCGGAACTTGTGCATCGAGATCTCCCGCTTTAGAGGGCGGGTCAAACTAGCAAATTCGGCGGCGAAGCTGCTAAAGAACATAGCCACATGCGGAGCTTCTGGATCGGTCAAATTAAACACTTCGCCCTGAAGGGGCGAGAGACCATATCTGCCGCACCTTCAGTGCGGAAATGACATCCGAGTTTCCCAGACGTTTCACATCTGGCTGTGATCTTTTTGGCAGCTTCGCCGCAAGCATTCGAGGTTGACATCGATCTTAAGCGGGAGGCAATTCATAGGCACCGGCCGACGGCGGCAACGTACGCACGACTGAGAATATGCTGTTATTCATACTGCGCAGATTGCTTCTGATCATCCCGATGGCGTTGCTCGTCGTGACGCTGACGTGGGCTCTGATCCGCGTCGCGCCCGGAACTTTTTACGACAGTGAAAAGCAACTGCCGCCGGCGATCGAAGCAAATATTCGAGCGAAGTATGGACTCGACAAGCCCTGGTACACGCAGTACTGGTTGATGATATCGAACGTCGCGACCGGTGACTTTGGCGACTCGCTGCGCTATGTTGGCCAATCCGTCAACGACATCATCCGTCAGCATCTGCCATATTCGGCGACGATCGGAGCACTGGCTTATCTTCTTGCATTGATCATCGGGCTCACCGCCGGGATCATCGCTGCACTAAAGCAAAACTCTCGATTCGATTACGGTGCGATGGCGGTCGCAATGCTTGGCCTCTCGGTGCCGAACTTTGTCCTCGGCCCGATACTCGTACTTATTTTCGCCCTCGGATTTTATATGCTGCCCCCGGCCCGCTGGGGCGGAGTCTCGAGCATCATCCTTCCGGTCATTACACTGTCGGCGATCTACGCCGCGTACATCGCACGGCTTACGCGGGCCGGTATGCTCGAGGTGATGCGGTCAGATTATATTCGGACCGCGCGAGCGAAAGGGTTGAACGAGAAGACCGTCCTGCTTAAACACGGTCTTCGCGGCGGCATTATTCCGGTCGTTTCATATACGGGCCCTGCATTGGCCGGCCTGCTTGCCGGAACCGTTGTCGTCGAAAGAGTTTTTGCGATTCCAGGCCTCGGCAATATTTTTATACAGTCGGTTTTGAATCGTGACGAGCCTCTCACGCTCGGCATCGTCGCGTTCCTGTCGATATTGATCATGGTCTTTAACCTGATCGTTGATATTTCATACGGCTTTTTGGACCCAAGGATCAGATACGAATAGTATGGCTGCAGAAGTAGAAGTCATTAAAGGAGCATCGCTGTGGCAAGACGCATGGCGGCGCCTTCTGAAGAATAAACTCGCCGTGTTTGGGATGATCGTTCTGGCGGTGATGGTTGTTCTCGTGTCGGTCGGGCCGTATATTCTCCGATGGTTGACGGGTATCACGCCCGACTACATTCCTGCGGACCGTAACCTTATCAAGTCGTTTCCGCCATCGCTCGCGCATCCGATGGGAACCGACGAGCAGGGCCGCGACATTCTTGCACGCGTGCTTCAAGGCGGCCGCATCTCGCTCGCCGTCGGTGTGATCTCGACGATAGTGTCGCTCGCCGTCGGCGTCTCCTACGGTGCGATCGCCGGTTACCTTGGTGGCAAGATCGACAACGTGATGATGCGGATCGTCGATATCATCTACGCGATCCCTTACATCCTGATCGTCATCGTTCTGCTTTCGGTATTCGGCGGACCGAACACGCAGGTACTCATCGCCGGACTGCCCTCGATCCTGGCTGTGTTGATCGTCGGTGTCGTCGGTGTGCTCGTCGCGGTGAACATCTATCGACGGATCTTCGGCGAGGGCGTTGCTCTTAATTTCGGCGACAAGGCAAAACGATTTGCATTCGGACTTGTCGAGGCGATCGTCGTCGTCGGATTGACCGGGCTCTCCGCCTATTTGGTTTCTCGGACCGGAATCGGCGCATCTATCGGCGAACGATACGGCGATGTCGTCAGTCTCGGCATGAGCCAGATATTTTTATTGTTCTTTGCTCTAGGTTTAGTTTCCTGGCTGACGATGGCCCGCGTCGTGAGGGGACAGATATTAAGTTTAAAGAATCAGGAGTTCGTTCTTGCCGCGAAAGCGACGGGCGTTTCGACATTCGGCATTATCTTCCGGCATCTTGTGCCGAACGCTCTTGGTCCGGTGATCGTCTACGCTACTCTGACCGTGCCGGGCGTGATGTTATCCGAAGCGTTCCTGTCGTACCTCGGTCTCGGCGTGCAGGCGCCGTACGCATCGTGGGGAAGCCTCGCCGCCGATGGTGTAAAGAACATCGGTATTTTTCCGTGGCAGTTGATATTCCCCGGCGTAACGATGGCGTTGACTTTGTTCTCGCTAAATTTTTTAGGGGACGGTTTGCGCGATGCTCTGGATCCGCAGACAAGGAAGTTTTGATTGAACTATGAGCTATGAGCTATGAACTATGAACTATGAGCTAAGAGCTAAGAGCTAAGAAAGACCGTTAATAGTTCATAGCTCACAGTTCACAGTTCATAGCTCACAGTTAAAAACCTATGGACAGCAACGGCACAATTTTATCGGTCACCGATCTGAAGACTTACTTCCAAACCGAGGACGGTATCGTCAAGGCGGTAGACGGCATCTCGTTCGAGCTGAAGAAGGGTGAGACGCTCGGCATTGTCGGCGAATCGGGCTCGGGCAAGTCTGTGACGAACCTTTCGGTGATGCGGCTAATTCCCGAACCGCCGGGAAAGATCGTCGGTGGTGATGTGATCTTTGACGGCGTAGACGTTCTTGCGCTGCCGATCGATGACGTTCGCAAGATCCGCGGAAAGCGCATGGCGATGATCTTCCAGGATCCGATGACATCGCTCAATCCGTTTCTGAAGATCTCGACGCAGTTGACGGAGGTGACCCGACTCCATCTCGGTCACACGAAAAAGCAGGCGTACGAGCACGCGATCCAGATGCTCAAAACTGTCGGCATCCCCGAGGCGCATGAGCGGATCGATAACTACCCGCATGAGTTCTCCGGCGGTATGCGGCAGCGCGTGATGATCGCGATGGCGTTGAGTTGCGATCCCGAGCTCCTCATAGCAGATGAGCCGACGACCGCACTCGACGTCACGATCCAGGCGCAGATACTCGAGCTGATAAAAGATCTGCGATCCCGAATGGGCACAAGCGTTATCCTCATTACGCACGATCTGGGCGTCGTCGCGGGAATGACGGACAAGATAATCGTGATGTACGCCGGCAAAGTCTTCGAACAGGCGCCGACGCGGGAGCTGTTCAATACACCGGCGAATCCGTATACCCGCGGTCTTTTGAAAAGCGTTCCGGATCCAGCCCACGAACAGGGAACCGAGCTATACCAGATCCCCGGCCTGCCGCCCGACGTTGCGCATCTTCCGCCGGGCTGCCCATTCGCTGAGCGATGTTATCGAGCCGAAGAGATCTGCCGAACGGATTTTCCGCCGTTCGTCGAGGTCAATGCAGATCATCATTCGCTATGTCATTTTGCGGAGGAGGTCTATGCGGATTCGAAAATAAATCCTGCGACGACCGCGAAGAGGAGTGCGATCGAGGGAGTGGAATAACGAAACTTAGTATGGCGGTAAGATCTACGAGTGAACAGATGAAAAAACTCAGTCCCGTTTTTCTACTTCTAATATTTGTGGTTGCCGGCTGCAAGCTTCCCGCATCGCTGAAAGACCTCGTCTCGGGCGGAGAAAAGGGCGGGAGCGGTTCCTCGTCAGGCGGGGGTACCGCAACGAGCGGCGCGGATCCGAGGGAAGACGTCGTTCAGGCGTCGAAAAAGTTCATCGATCTTCCATTCTTCACTGCCAATATGGAAGGCGAGGGACAGACCCCGATTAAATCGCAAGTTGCGTATGCGGCTCCTGATCGCTTTCACGTCAAGTATCTCGGCGGCACCGGGTCCGGGATGGAGATGATCTGGATCGCGAACGACATGTACATGAATGCCAACGGCAAATGGTCGAAGATGCCGAGTTCGAATACGTCAATACCTACGCTTCGCGATTCGTTCACCGAAGAAGGTTTGAAAACGCTGACGGACGTTAAGTTCGAAGGAGAAGATTCGGTCGACGGTAAACCTGCACTCGTTTACAGCTATAAGAATTCGACTCCGGTCGGGAATCACCCGTTCACATCAAAGATCTGGGTGAGCGAAGACACCGGCGTACCGATCAAAATCTATGTCGAGTACGCGAACGGCACACTCAAACACATGACGGTCAACTACGACACGGAATCACCGGTGAGCATCGAGCCGCCCAACACGAGATGACTGAAACCGACGACAAAACAATAATCACCCTTGACGAGCTTCAAGTTTATTACCGGCTCGGCGGCGGTCTATTCAGCGAAGCGAAGATCGTAAAGGCCGTCGACGGAGTGTCGCTCGATATCAAAAAAGGCGAGACGCTCGGACTCGTCGGCGAATCCGGTTGCGGAAAATCGACGCTTGGTAAAGCGATCCTCCGCCTCACCGAACCGACAGGTGGACGCGTTCTTTACAACGGCAAAGATCTCGCACATCTTCCGCAAAAGGCGATGCGGGAGCAGCGAAAGCATCTGCAGATGATCTTCCAGGATCCGTATGCATCGCTGAATCCGAGAATGACCGTCGGGAATATTATCGGCGAGCCGATCCGGACATTCGGGATAGCAAACGGAAAGTCGGTGAATGAGAAGGTCGAGGACCTGATGGAAACGGTCGGCCTCAGTCGCCGGTTCATCAAACGATATCCGCACGAGTTCTCGGGCGGACAGCGTCAGCGTATCGGCATCGCCCGCGCTCTGGCGGTCGACCCGGAATTCATCGTTGCCGACGAGCCGATCTCTGCACTGGATGCTTCGATCCAGGCGCAGATCATGAATCTGATGGAGCGTCTCCAGGCGGAAAAAGGTCTGACGTATCTATTTATTTCACACGACCTCCGCGCTGTGCGGCATCTGTCAGATCGCGTCGCGGTAATGTACCTCGGAAAGATCGTCGAGCTCGCTGACGGAAAGGACATCTACGCCGAACCGCTGATGCCGTATTCGAAGGCTCTCATCTCCGCTGTTCCCGTTCCCGATCCCGAGATCGAAGCAACCCGAGAACGCATAATCCTGATTGGTGACGTACCTTCGCCGATCAATCCACCGTCCGGCTGCCACTTCCACACTCGCTGCCCGTCCGCTATCGAGGAATGTAAACAGATCGTTCCCATCCTTGCTGAAATCAAACCGAGTCACTTTGTGGCGTGCATCCGAATCAACCGGGACCATCCTCACATTGAACAGAATTCTGGTATGGGTGCGATCGGGGCGGGTGATACAAGTAGCGCGAAGTAGCGATCAAAGTTTTTGAAATTCCAAGAGTCTGGCATTCGCGAATCCGCGACTTTTTTTTCCGCTTAAAAATTTGTGACCGGCTTATCGAAGAAGTTTCTACTGTGTATTTGCCTTTGTTTCGGATTTTCGGCAGCAAAGGCGCAGTATCGTATTGATCATTGGACGGCGGACGACGGGCTGCCGCAGAATTCCGTGTATGGAATTGTTCAAACCCGCGACGGTTATCTGTGGCTGGCGACCGTCGACGGGCTAGCGCGGTTCGACGGCGTGCGGTTTACGATTTTCAACAAAAGCAATTCGCCGGGCATCATCAATAATCGTTTTATCAGTTTGTTTGAAACGACAGGGGGAGACTTGTGGGCGGGAACCGAAGAAAGCGGCGCGGCGCGTTTCAGAGGCGGGCGGTTTGAACATTTCGGCATTGACGCGGGCGTTCCGCGTCGTGTGAGTTGGATTGAAGCGGATGCAGAGAACGACGGAGTTGTGATTCACGGCGATAATCAGGCATTTCATTTTTCGGACGGGAAATTTTCGCCGTTTGATGCGGGATCGAATTTTTCGCAAGGGACGCGACTTTCTCTCATCCCGAACAGGAAACTATTTTGCGCCTTTAACTCGAAAATACTTCCCGACTGTTTTATTGACGGACATTGGCAGAGTTTTTCGCTCGCCGCCGACTTGCCGCAAGGAAAACTCTTATTAACAGCACAGCAGGTGAACTTCGTATGGGGAGCGCAGGA
>JBKJOR010000015.1:0-19104 GCA_046595575.1 Pyrinomonadaceae bacterium
CCTCTTTCGTTCGTCGGTCCGCAGCCGAAACAGATGCCATTGGGCGAGTAAGTTTCCTGTAATGATTTCATCCCAAAAATTCTATAAAATTTTTATTCGCTGGAGAAACTAAAAAGTGAGGGCTGAGAACGATACAGCTATCAGTTGTGAGTTATCAGCTATGACTTATTCCGGAGATTTGCCGTCGGCGATCGAGTTATCGTAAATTTATCTCGCCTCAGATCGTCCGTCACAAAACGTATGCTGACAATTCTCGCAGTCGCCTTCCTCGCCTGGCTCGTACTGGGTTATTTCGGATATGGTCGGTGGATTACCAAACAGTTCGCTTTGGATGACAAGCGGATAACTCCGGCGCACGAGCTGAATGACGGCGAGGACTACGTGCCCACGTCCCCCTTCTATCTCTTCGGCCAGCACTTTTCGGCGATCGCGGCGGCCGGGCCGATTGCCGGACCGATCATCGCTTGCGTCGCATTCGGCTGGCTGCCATGCCTGCTCTGGATTTCACTCGGCGTTGTGCTGATAGGTGCCGTTCACGACTTTTCCACGCTGACCGCATCACTTCGTCACAGTGCGAAAAGTGTGGCTGAGATCACACGCGACCAACTCGGCCTCGGTGCCGGGCGGGCGATGATGGCCTTCATCTGGATAGCACTTGTTTATGTGACGGTCGCGTTTACCGACATAACTGCCGGGACGTTCGTTGCGGGTGACGAAGCGCTGGCAGGTGAGACGCGATTCAATCCCGGCGGTGCCGTCGCTCTGGCAAGTGTCCTTTATCTCGGCCTTTCGATCCTGCTCGGCCTTGTAGAGCGGTTCATCAAACCACCACTTTGGCTCGCGACAGTTATTTTTGTTCCGGCAACTTTCGCGCTGTCCTACGTCGGTACTCAGTATTCGCACGTCCTGAGCTTCAGCCACCAAACATGGGCAATCGTCATCCTGGTCTACTGCGTGGCGGCGTCGATGATGCCCGTTTGGGCGCTTTTGCAGCCGCGAGGTTACCTAGGTGGCTTTATCCTTTACGCTGCGATAGCAGTCGGTATTGTCGGGATATTCTTTGGGGGATATTCGATCGAACAACCTGCATTCAAAGGCTTCGATGTCGGCGGGCCGACCGGTATGCTGTTCCCTTTCCTTTTCGTGACCATCGCCTGCGGCGCGTGTTCCGGATTCCACGGCCTCGTCTGTTCCGGCACGACGTCGAAGCAGATCGATAAGGAGACGCATGCCCGCCCGGTCGGTTACGGTGGAATGCTCGCCGAAGGCTTTGTAGCGTTCATCGCACTGGTCACGGTGATGATAGCGACCAGCGACGCACTACTCGGGCCCGATGGCAAAGCTCTTTCGGCCGGGAAGATCTATGGCAACGGCATCGGCAATTTTCTAACGATATTGATCGGGAAAGAGAATCTGCAATTCGCTATCACGTTTGGTGCGATGGCATTCTCGACTTTCGTTTTCGATACGCTGGATGTCACGATGCGCCTCGGACGTTATCTGATCCAGGAACTCCTTGGACTTCCCGGACACCTCGGCGCTCTTCTCGGAACGCTCGTTACCGTGGCTCTCCCGTTCATCCTGATCTTCTTCGCTAAGCCCGGCTCGTATGTTGAATTTTGGACACTCTTCGGCGCCTCCAATCAACTCCTCGCAGCGCTGACACTCCTCTCCATCACCGCGTGGCTATACAAGGCTCGCCGGCGAATCGCCTTCACGCTGATACCGATGCTTTTTGTCCTGGTGATAACGCTCTGGGCTCTCGTGTCTATGGTCTACTCGAATCTGCAGGCCGCGGCGGGTTTCGATATAAAACTTATTAACGGTGTGATCTCGCTCGCGCTTATCGGGCTCGCGATATTCCTTGTCATCACAGCATGGATAAAAAGCCGGATGATCCAGACGGCCGCACCGCCGATGGATGTTTTGTAAAGCTACCTGTCGTGCAGTCGGTTCCACAGCCTGAACAGAACAGGATCTAGGTTTTGAGCGGCCCGATCTTTTCCTCGAGCCAATTCGTCAGATCGTCGACCGATTCGATATGGACCGGCTTACCTGTCCATGCTTTGATCGCGAATACAATCAGCATTATCGTCGTCACGATCGTGAAAATAACACTTCCGACATCCGCCAGATCGGCAACATTGCCGACGATGCCAAGTATCGAGCTGACGATCAGGATACCCAGGTGCGCCGCTAGACCTTGCGCCGCGTGGAACCGCACCTTTGTCTCTTCTTTCGAGATCACCAGCAGCAGTACAAGTCCGGCGACCAAGCCTATCGAGAACGGCATATACGGCAAGCCGATGAGCCATTTTTCGGGAACGCCGGTCTTCGCGACCTTTCGTTCGGACGCCCGGTTCATGTCGGCCCGGTCGGTGTTTTGATAGAGTGCGACCGGCTGTGGTGGAGCGTAGGAATAAGCCTGAAAATCTGCTTCGCTAAAACGCCGGGTCTCATCCTCTGTGATGCTCGATGGAATCGTTGGAAACTCCGCCGTGCTGAACTGCGTCTTTCGCGGCGAGCTGTACTCGGCGCTGACGGCCTTAGCTTTCTCGGCAAACTCCGGATCGAGCGGATTTGTATCGAACTTTTTCGGCATCTTCGGAGGTAGTTTACGGTATTTTCAGTGGGATTGTTCAATAAAAGTCAGTGGAATACGCGGGTCGGGGAGTTTTAGCAACATTCGCAGGTCAGGAAGGCGGGCTTGCCCCCGCCGGCGGTTACCACTACAATCCGTCTGGCCAAGGTCAAGTAAACACCATTCGCAAGTCGGGAAGGTGGGCTTGCCCCCGCTCCCACATGGCAAAGAAATGGACGAATGAGAACCTTCCAGGTGCCTTGCACTACGTCACGGGCAACGTCGACAAACGGCGTCGGCTTTTCCTTAACGAAGCTAACTGCGTCATATTCCTCGAGGAGCTCCAGTCCCTGATCAAAAGGCGTGCTTCGAAACTCGTATGCTTCGTAGTTATGCTCGATCACTTCCACTTGATAGTAAATCCTCGCGACGGAGACATTCAGACGTGGATCGGAGAGCTGAAGAGTTTCTCGGCAAAAAGTCTGGTTCGAGTTAGCCCCGACAATTTCTTTGCTAAAGCGAATGGTGAGAATCAGGTCTGGCAGGAGAGCTTCAAGAGTCTGGCCCTTTGGAGCAATTGGATGATCTGGCAGAAGATAAATTACATCCATCAAAATCCGCTAAAGGCTGGATTGGTGAAATCGAGCATCGACTATAAATGGTCGAGTTTCAGATCCTTCTACGGTCACGAATGTGAGGAACTGTTATTTGTCGATAGTGACTGGTGGTACGAAGACGATCCAAAGAAGTTGAAAGAAGCTATGAAGAAAAGAGCGGGGGCGAGCCCGCCTTCCTGACCTGCCAATGCTGCTGTCAACCGATGTGCAGGCAAAAGAGCTGGGGCAAGAGCGCTTTCAGGTCGACTATTCGCGCAAACCAGCGTACTCGAAAGCGTGAGCGGGGCAATATGCCAGCGTATACAACGCAAAGTCCTTACAGCCCTGCATAACGCATTCTTCGTCGGACACTCCACCGCGCGACCTTATAAGATATTCGAGACGGACCGGTTTATCGTCGAAGGTCGGCCAGTCAACGTTCGTATCAATCTTTATTGCAAGACACGTCTGATATTTGTCGATCAGATCAAATTGCCACAACTGCCCGCACTTTCCACATCCGCGCAGGAACAGAAAAGGACGCTGTGCGACAAGATCAAACTCATTCTGCCATGAAGAAGACTGGAGCCTAAGATCGACTGCCGACGCAAACATTTCACACGAGCAAGTATCCATTTCACTCGTGGGAGATTCCAATCCCCAACTCATCCAACTGCCCTCCATCCACAACGCCCGGCGAGTCCATCATCAGGTCCTGAGCCGAGGCAGTTTTCGGAAAGGCCATCACGTCGCGGATGTTCTCCGTCCCGCAGAGGATCATGCATGTCCGTTCGATACCGGCGGCGAAACCGCCGTGCGGTGGCGTGCCGTACTCGAGCGCGTCGAGGAAGAAGCCAAACTGCGAACGAGCGCTTTCGGACGTCATGCCGAGCGCTCTGAAGTTGAGGGCCTGTACATCCTTTTGATGGATTCGGATCGAGCCGCCCGCGCATTCGTAGCCGTTGATGACCGCGTCATACGCTTTCGCACGGACTCGCCCGAGCAGGTGGTGATCGGCGTCGTTCTCGACAGCCTGTTTGAACATTTCGAGGTCCTCGTCCATTGGCGAAGTGAACGGATGATGTGCGGCCATGTGCCGATCACTCGCTTCGTCGTGTTCGAACATCGGGAACTCGGTGACTATAAGCGCTTCGTACCTACTACGGTCGATTAGATTCTCGCGGCGTCCGATCTCATTTCTCAGGGCACCGAGCGAAGCTGCCACAACAGATTTGCTTCCCGCGACGATCAAGGCAGCGTCGCCTTTTGCCGCATTCGCTGCGACAACAAGATCGGTGACCTTCGATTCGCCAAGCACCTTCATGAGAGAAGACGTAGTTTCATCTCCGACCTTTATCCATGCGAGCGCACCTGCTCCGTAACGTTTGACGAACTCTTGCAGCTCATCCGTCTGCTTGCGCGAATAATCAGCCTTGCCTTTAACAACGAGGCACTTGATCTCACCGCCTTTAGATAGAACATTAGCAAAAGGAGCAAAGTCGGTGCCATCAAGTTCCGCAGAAAGATCCTGCAGCTCCATTTCGAAACGCAGATCCGGCTTATCTGAACCGTAACGGCGCATCGCCTCGGCGTAGGTCATGCGCGGCCATTCGGTAGGCAGATCGACGTCGATAAGTTTTAGAACGTGATTGAACATGCCCTCCATCTCGCGGTAAACCTGTTCGCGATTTACGAACGACATTTCCATGTCGAGCTGCGTGAACTCAGGCTGTCGATCGGCACGCAGGTCCTCGTCGCGAAAGCAGCGTGCGATCTGGTAATACTTGTCGAACCCCGCGATCATCGTGATCTGTTTGAGGATCTGCGGCGACTGCGGCAGCGCGAAGAATTTTCCGATATGGATACGGGAGGGAACGATAAAATCGCGCGCGCCTTCGGGGGTCGATTTCAAAAGTATCGGTGTTTCGATCTCGATGAATCCGCGGTCGTCGAAATACTCACGGATCCTCGATACGGCTTTCGCACGCATCCGAATATTGTTCTGGAGCTGCGGGCGACGTAGATCGAGATACCGGTATTTAAGCCGTGTGTCTTCGCTCGCGAGATTTTCCGAGCCGGCAACCTCAAGTTGGAACGGCGGCACCTTCGCATCATTGAGGATCAGCAGCTCAGCCGCCTTGATCTCGATATCACCCGTCGCGAGCTTTGCGTTGTGAGTGCCCTCGGCACGCGACACAACCTCGCCTTTCACCGCGATGACAAACTCGCCGCGAACAGCCTTTGCTTTCGAGTGCGCTTCTGCGACAGTCTCGGCGCTTAGGACAACCTGTGTCATCCCATCGCGATCGCGGAGGTCGATAAATGTAAACACCCCGAAGTCGCGCTTCTTGGCGGCCCAGCCCATCAATACAACCTGCTCGCCGACATGCGATTCGCGCAGTTCGCCACAAGTGTGTGTCCGTTCCAAATTTCCTAGTGTGTCCAGCATAAAAGAAGTTTTTCGCCGCGGATCAGCGCGGATGACGCAGATCAGAAATTCCTATCCGCGTCATCTGCGTAAATCCGCGGCCAATTCTCTTTCAAAATAAAAAACGCCTTTCGGAGTTTGCGACAAACGAAAGGCGGAACGTCAAAAGATTAACGCTCTCGCCTCAGGTATTATTGTCGTCGACTCGTAAAATGGCGTTCATTTCTAAAAGTAAATCCGGGCAAAATAATACAGGATGGGCGCGTTAAGAAGCAAACTGTCGAGCCGGTCGAGTAATCCGCCGTGGCCGGGAAGTATGCTCGCTGCGTCCTTTGTCTTCGCACCGCGCTTCATCGCGCTCTCCGCCAGATCGCCGAGCACGCCGACGGCGGCCATGACGATCGCAAGCGGGATCGAGTATTGGTAAGGAAGCTCCGGAAAGAATAAAAAAGTCGCGAGGGCAGCGAATGCCGCCGCGGCAAAAAGTCCGCCGATCAAACCTTCGACCGTCTTGCCCGGTGAAATTCCCGGAGCGAGTTTGTGCTTGCCAAATGCCCGGCCCGCGAAATAGGCTCCGGTGTCCGATCCCATCAGGACAAGGAAAAAGTACCCGAGCAGATGCGTCGAAAGAAACGGGTGCAGCTCGAATCCGACACGCGTCGAGATAAGGAACCCGCCCAGAAACGCAATATACATAACGCCGAGCACCGTCACGCCGGCTCCGGTCAGCATCTTTGAAAAGTCTTTTTGAAAACGAAATGTTTGGGTGATGAGAACGACGATGATGAATATGGCAAGGGCCATTATCAACAGATTCGGCTCAATTGCCGGGGCGTCTACTATGAATGCGACCGTCAGCCCGGCGGCGCCGAGATAGGCGATACCGGCATCACCCTTGAGCTCGAGCTTTTTCGTAAGCGAAAAGAACTCGAACAAACCGGCGGCCAGCGCCAGAACAGCGATGACAACGAATATCCAAACTGTTTCGGGTATGTACGACGGAAGGACTATTGATGCGATGAGGATCGGGAGTGCGACGGCGGCTGTTAAAATTCGCGTTTTCATTTTCTGCTTTGCGCCGAGGACTTTTCGAGACCAATGTTTTTCGTAGTCAAGGATCTAACCAAACTTAACCACGAATCACACGAATCAAACGAAAAGAACGCCTCGTGATTCAAGCGGCTTTACTTCTTACTCTTCACACCGCCGAATCGTCGATCGCGTTTTTGGTAATCGATGATCGCCTCGAAGATCTGGCTCCGGCGAAAATCCGGAAACAGAGTCTGCGTCACGTAGATCTCGCTGTATGCGAGCTGCCATAGAAGGAAATTCGAGATGCGCATTTCACCGCTCGTCCGGATCAGCAGATCGAGGTCGGGCAGCCCGTGTGTGTAAAGGTTTCGCTCGATGTCGGATTCGTTTATCTCATCGGGCGACCGTCCATCTGCGATCACATGGTGTGCCGCTCTCCGGCAAGCGTCTACGATCTCTGCACGGCTACCGTAATTCAAAGCCACGCACATCACAAGACCCGTGTTCGCCGCCGTCTTTTCCGTTGCAAAGGCGAGCTCGGCCTGGACGTCCGGTGCAAGACCCTCGATATTGCCGATCGCCTGAAAGCGGATGTTGTTCGCTGTAACCTCGGCGAGCTCGCGACGGAGTACACTCTTCAGCATCGACATCAGTCCGGAGACTTCCGACTTTGGCCGTTTCCAGTTCTCGGTCGAAAAAGCATAAAGCGTGACGGCTTTTATCTGCAGACGCGCGCACGTGTCAATGATCGCCTTTACTGACTCGGCGCCGGCTCGATGACCGAAGATCCGCGGCTTACCGCGCAACTTTGCCCACCGTCCGTTACCGTCCATGATGACGGCGATGTGTTGCGGCAGTCGATCGTGGTCGATCGCCGCGAGCAGCTTTGCCTCGGCGGAATTCGGTTTCAGGATCTCGGCAAAGTGTTCGAGCATCAGGCGTGGCCTATTAGCAGGTTGCGTCCGCGCGGTTCAGAATACGTTCTTCGATACCGACGACGGCACTGTGATTTAACCGTCCGTAGAGGTGCGGATACATTTCGTTGTTCGTCGAGGCTTCCTTAACCAGCTTCGCGAGTAGCTTTTCCGTTTCGATCTTCAGGATCAAGACTTTTTCGACGCCGCTATAATATCGCTTCAAAACGCCCTCGAGCTGACCCGGATAGCTGAAGTGAATAAACCCCTCGGTCGTCAAGCTCTCAGGCTGATAGGAGGGGCGATCCTTGAAGCGTTCCCAAACATCGGGCAAAACAACGTGATATATAAACATTCGGGTAATCCCCTTAATCGTAATCGACTCTTACCAGCGTCAAGCCCTGTGCGGGTGCGGTTTTGCCGGCGAGACTTCGGTCACCGGTTACCATGGCCGTCTGAATTGTATCAGAATCTTTTTCGCCTCGCCCGACCTCGATCAGCGTTCCGATTATCGACCGCACCATGTACCGAAGAAACCCGTTCGCGCTTATTTGAAACTCGAGAATATTCGCCGATGCCCGGCTGTCCCAACGCGAGTCGATCGAAAAATCAAGAACCGTTCGCACGCGTGAGTCGCCATCCGAATGCGCCGATGCGAACGCTGTCCAATCGTGCTCGCCGAGCATGAGCCGGCCCGCAGTTATCATTCTTGCGATATCAAGCGGTCGATGTTCGTGATGTGCGAACCTTCGCCAGAACGGAGACATCACCGGGGCATTCACTATCCGGTAGAGATACGTTTTTCGTTTTGCCGAGAAACGTGCGTGAAATTCGTCCGGCGCTTTTTCGGCTTTCATTATCCGAATGTCCCGCCAGAGGTTTCCGTTTATCGCGGCCCGAAGCTTATCCGGCGTGAACCCGCGGCTGATCATCACATTCGCGACCTGTCCCTCAGCGTGCACACCTGCGTCGGTTCGGCCCGAGCCGATGACGCTCACCTTTGTGTCTTCGAGCATTCCTATCACGCGTTCCAGTTCCCCTTGGATCGTGCGGTCGTTTTCCTGCACCTGCCAACCGTGAAAATCGGTGCCATCGTATTGAATGAGAAGCTTGTAATTCATCGAGGAAATAGCAATCTGAATCTTTCGCAGCAAACCAAAGAGTTTTCGTCGAAGTGGAAACCGTTGCGTCCGGCTTCGGCGGTAAAGTAATCCCAGTGCGTACGTCTCCAATACTCGAGCGACAGATCGCCTTCACCTTCGTCGGCTGCGAACTGTGCATCAACTTCGGCGTACGGCACGACTCGGATCTCGGCAGTTTGGATAACGCAGCGCGGGCCGCCGTCAAAGTCGGTGACGACACTGTAGCCGTCAGGCTGCGGGGTGTTGTGCGGCTCGAGTTCGTTCATGCTCTGCGAGCTTGCCGTTGCTGTTTTCATACCCGACAGAACCAGTTCTACCAGTTCGATCGCCATCTCGCGAGTGTTACCGAAGTACCAAACCTGATAAGGCGATGACGGATCGACCGACGGATCGCTCGAAGAGAATCGGCTCCAGAATTCCTTGACGCTTTCAACGCTCATTTCCGGCTTCCTGGTTTGTACGCCGCATCACCTGCGAGGCACATCGGACAGGTCTTGGCATCGAATGCCGGAACATTCATTTCCACGAGCGATTCACGCGGCACGCCGACGTCTGCTTTTCCACCCGAGCGATCAACAATGGACGCGGCTGCGATGACCACCCCGCCTCCTGATGTTTCAAGGGCGGTGATGCACTCGCGTGTTGAGCCGCCGGTCGTGATCACGTCCTCCACGACCAGTATCTTCTCGCCTTCCTCTAAGGAGAAGCCGCGCCGCAGAGTCATTACGCCTTCCTGACGCTCCGTCCAAATGAATCGCGCATTCAGAGCGGCGGCGACCGCAAACCCGATCACGAGTCCGCCGATCGCGGGTGATGCTACCGTTTCAATTCCATGGTCTGCAAATTTCTCTGCGATTGCGCGACCAAAGTGTTCGGCGTGCGCGGGCATCTGCAGAGCGAGAGCACACTGCAGATAGTTTGGCGAATGAAGGCCGCTCGAGAGGATAAAATGACCCTCGAGCAGCGCACCGGTACTCCGGAAATGTTCAAGGATGTCATTCATAGTCGCAAGTCGAAATCAGATTATGCCAAAAAAGTTTGTGGTGTGCGACGTGTGGTCGTTTACGCAGGGGCGCTTTACAGCTAGAATGTTTTCAGATGTTGCCACATCCGAACCTCATATCCGACTCGCTTCTTATCAACGCGACCATCGAATTTCTTAGCTCGACCGGCGGGCGAGCGTCGGCGGTAACTGTCGTCGATTACATCATGAACATCAGAAAGCCAGAGCCCGGACTTGCCCGACTTTTGGTGGCGGATCTCGTCAACCGCGATTCCAGGTTGGCGTTGAACGAAGATGATGTCGAGCTTGTCGCGTGCGATCATGACGCGATCGATCTGCGTGAAGCAGGATTCGTTGTATTCGATCTCGAAACGACCGGAGCGAAAACGCCTCCTTGCCGCGTAACCGAGATCGGAGCTTATCGTGTGCGTGGCGGTGCGATCGTCGACGAATTTCACACGCTTGTTAATCCGGAAATGCCCATCCCGTTCTTCATCGTGATGCTAACGGGGATCACGGATGAGATGGTAAAGGACGCCCCGCGGTTTGCGGATGTTGCAGATGAGTTTCTCCGGTTTATCGGGGATTCGGTGCTCGTAGCCCATAACTCGGGGTTCGATATTCGTTTTCTGAACCACGAGGTTGGCCGGATCTATGAAGATTATCGCGTCGGTAATCCGTCGCTTTGTACGGTGCAGCTTTCACGAAAGCTTCTACCGCAGATCGAGAATCACAGACTTAATACGGTTGCTCAATATTTTAGCGTCGAGCTTGTCAATCACCATCGAGCCAATGCAGATGCGTTTGCTACGGCCAAGATCTTCGTTAACCTTCTCGAGGATCTCGGGAATCGCGGCGTGCACGATCTCGGTTCAGCCCAGGCGTTTTGTTTGAAGAAGAATGGACATGTCAAATCAGGTAAAGTTACAGCCGGAGAATTTACAGAATCTCGCTATCAGGCCGACGCCGCGTGATGAGATGGGCCTCTACGCCCTCGATACGTTCGCGTACGAATTCGCGGGCCGTGCGGTCTGGGTAGAGTTCGAGATGCCCGAGTTTACGGCCATCTGTCCGTTCTCCGAGTTCCCCGATTTCGGGATCATCCGGCTGAAATATGTTCCCAATGAACGATGCATCGAGCTAAAGAGTCTGAAGCTATATATCAATTCGTTTCGCGAAGTTAAGATCTTTCACGAGCACGTAATCAATGTCATTCTTGAAGATTTTGTAAACGCTTGCGATCCGCTAAAGGTCGAGATCGAAGGCGATTTTCACGTTCGGGGGAACATCAAAACCGTCGTTAGGGCGAGTTATGTAAAGGAATGATCAGTGGATCGCGACCGTCATCACTTTCGGCTGCGATCTTAAATGCTTTCGGCACGCGAGCTCGACAAGACGATCGATCTCTTCCCTGAGCTCCGGTTCGTCCGCTGTACTCGAATTCATTATTTCCGAAACAATAAGGAACTTCGATTTTTCGAGGAGCGTCTGTTCGCGGAAGGAAAGCTTCTTTTCGTGGCTCTGGAAGGTGAGTTTCTTCAAGACGTCCGCCGCCTCGAAAACGTCTCCTGACTGTAGTTGATCGGTAAATCCCCGCGAACGCGTCTTCCAATCGCACGAAATCAACTCGAAATCCGTTGCTAGCCTTTCAATCAGGGACGTGCACTGGATCGGGCTGATTATCGGCCGAATTCCGACGTTTTCAGCGTTGGCCATCGGCACCAGAATCACGGAGTTATCGCTCAGAACGCGCAGCGCGTAAAACTTGATCGACGCCTCGCCAACCGTCTTTTTCTCAATATGCTCTACAAGACAAACACCCTGGCTTGGATATGCAACCTTTTGCCCAATAATAAGCTCCATGGATGTTGCTCCTGGGTCAATTCCAAGGGGAAGGCCGTCTTAACCAGCTCGCTACTCACTACGCCGAGCCAAATCCGCTGCAGTATCAATGATGGCTAGATTATAACACGCGAAAACACGTGCCCGACAAGTAATTTCGAGGGGTTTTTTGGGCTAGGTGGCGGGAAGCTCTATTGTAAAAACGGTACCCTCACCGAGCGTCGAGGTCACCGAAACATCTCCGCAATGCAGACGGGCCAAGTGTTTTACGATCGCGAGACCAAGTCCGGTTCCGCCGATTTCGCGGGTCCGGCCGCGATCGATACGGTAAAATCGCTCGAATATCCTCTGAAGATTTTCGTGGACTATGCCGTCACCTGTATCGGTTACGGAAATTTTATTCGTAGTTCTGTCGGCGGCGAGATCGACAATGACGCTTCCCGAGTCACGATTGAACTTGATGGCGTTGTCGATAAGATTGGTGAGCATCTGTTCAAGCCGTCTCGAATCTGCTCGGACGAGGGCCGCTGGGTCAATTCGGCTCACTAGTTCGATGTGACGAACGGCGGCCCGAGAGGACAATGCGGCAAAGATCTCATCGACCAGATGTTTTAACTTTACGTCCTTCAGTTCAAGCGAGATGTAGCCGGTCTCGATCAGCGAAAGTTCTGCGATGTCGGCGATCAGCGCGTGCATGCGCTCCGCGTTGCGCCGAATCACGCCTAGAAATCGCCGGTTGTTATCCGGATCGTCGAGCGCACCGTCTTCAAGCGTTTCGACATAGGCCAGGATCGAGGTCAGCGGCGTGCGGAGCTCGTGTGAGATGTTCGACAGAAATTCCTGACGCACGGTTTCAAGTCGCTCGATCTGCGTCGTGTCGTAAAAGAAACCGATAGCATGACGCCCCTCCAATTCGATGGGTGCGACATGCACGTTATAGATCCTTTTTTCCTGCCCGGTGAACTCGAACCTCAGATCGGCCGCCGCGTTATTATCTAAAGCATTCCGAAAGACCTCGTGAAGGCTTAGATCGCGGATGACTTCGCTCAGACGTCGTCCGACGAGCGGTCCGAGCTGACGTCCGAAAGAGGTTTGCACCGAGTCGTTGACGGCGGTTATACGCATCGAGGTGTCTACGATGAATACTCCCTCCACCGAGGCATTGAGGATGGCGTTCAGACTTTGGAGCGATTCGACCGCACCGGAAAGTTCGACTCTACGAGAGATCATTTCTACTGCTATTTAAATCCGATAAAACGATATCCGACACCGACTACTGTTTCAATGCAGGAACCGCACTCTTCCATCTTCTGTCGCAGCCTGCGGATATGGACGTCCAGCGTTCGACTATCGCCAAAGTAGGTATAGCCCCAAACGTTATCCAAAAGCTGCTGACGCGTGGCCACACGGCCGGAATTTATGACCAGGTGCTGGAGAAGGGCAAACTCCTTGCGTGTGAGTTTGACGTTCTCTCCGTCGCAAAGGACACGCATGTCGTCAAAGTCTATTGACATACGCAGATCTTCGTACTTTGGGGATGTCTCCTTCTGGGCTCGGCGCAGCACTGCCCGGACCCGAGCAATCACTTCTTTTACGGAAAACGGCTTAACGATGTAATCGTCTGCACCCATCTCCAGGCCCGCGATCTTATCGCCTTCGGCGGCCTTGGCGGTGAGGATTATGATGGGTGTTTTTTCAGTCAGCGGCTCTCGGCGAAGCCGCCTGCAAAGCTCCATCCCTGTCATTCCCGGCAACATTATGTCGAGCAGGATTAGTGAAGGCGTAGTCTTTTCATCGAGCGCGATGCGCAATCCCTTCTCGGCGGATTCGGCGGTAACGGGTCTAAAGCCCTCGCGCTTCAGGTTGTAGTGGAGGCTGTCTGCGATGTCGGCATCGTCTTCGACGATGAGAATACTTGACTGCATAATTTTCAGGGTTACGCCGACAGTGTAATGGCACCAGATTAATCGCGTATGAACAAAATGCTACGGGAACGTTAAATACCGCGGACAAGCGAGCAGACCAGTTTCATTTTCCTAACATCTTCATTTCGTCCTTCGGCCTGACAAACTCTCGCAGAGTTCCGCATCCACTTTGTATATCCGACCAGTTTGAGATAGCGAGATCGATCACAATAAGGGCGGCCGTTGGTACCGTTTCCGTCCGACCGGTCAGTAATCTGATGAATCCCTCAGTGCCTGGATTGTGGCCGACGATCATCGCCGAACTGAACCGCTCCTCGATCTCAGATGCAGTCTTCCGAAGTGTTTGCGGACTTGCCTCATAGATCCGATCGTCGAAATGAATCTCTGCCTTCAGATTGCCTCCCTCTTTCGCAAGACGAGCCGTTTCGCGGGCGCGGACGGCGGGCGATGAAAGGATCAGTTCCGGAGCGAAGCCGTTTCGCGACATGTACTCGCCGATAAACGGCGCTGCTTTCTTTCCACGTTCATTCAACGGTCGATCGAAATCAGCCAGATCCGAGTTGTCCCAGCTCGATTTTGCGTGCCTGAGTAAGTAAATCGTTTTCATCAGATCATAGGATTTGCTGACCAACGCGCGAACAACAAAGCAAAGAAACACAGTTGCCTTGCCCGCGTAAAATCCATAGTGCTAGACTACCACTGTCGTGCATAATCCTGATCAATTTGTGGGCAAGAAGAACCTTCGCTGCATTATGGCGGTCGCTTTTCTTGTCGTTTTACTCGCCGAATGGGGAGGACACAGCTTGGCGTTCGCTCATGCGGATTCAGGCGAAGGTGAGGCGGTCCATTCCCGGCAGGACTCGCACGAAGATCTGTGCAAAACCCTTGTGCGTTGCAGCGACAGTTCTCGCCAGGAACAATCCGTTCCGAACTTCGGCCACGACGTTGTGCAGCGCAACCATTTTTTTGATCCGTTGGCGAACGCTCTTCATTGGGGCGCGAGCAAAGATCCCCGAATTGGTCGCTCTGGATTAAGCGATATCTACAGGCCGGTAAGTCCGCCTTTTCTTCCTCCGCAACTTTCTTAACCTGAACACATGTCTTAAGAACTTTCGGTTGTCACAAACGTGGCAAGCGGAAGTGTCTTATATCCGCCCGGCTTCGGGATGCTTTTGCAATGGTCGAGACGACCGCGAGAATGTTGAGGTTAAATTTCATGAAAAGAGTTTTATTTGTTTCGCTATTTTTGCTTGCCAGCACTGCTATTTCTTTCGCTCAAGGTACGGCCAGAATCTCTGGCAAGGTCACGTATGGTGACAACACTGCGCTCCATGGAGCTCGCGTCGAGATCGTTCAGACTAAACAGTCGGCTGAAACGGACGAGAACGGTAACTACGAGATCACCGGCTTAGGGCCCGGGCGCTTTACACTTCTTGTCCACCTGGAGGGATTCTCGGACGCATCGCAGATTATAGACATCGCTGTTGGCTCGACTCTGACGACGAACTTTCAGCTCCAGATCTCGTCGCTGAATGAACAGGTCACTGTTACTGCCTCGGGAACCGAGCAGTCGGTGTTCGATTCATTTCAAACTGTAAACTCGATCGGATCGACACGGATAGCCGAGCGTGCCTCGACCTCGCTCGGCGAGGTGCTCGAGACGGAGACGGGCGTGGCAAAGCGGAGCTTTGGACCTGGTTCGTCGCGTCCGGTGATTCGAGGATTTGACGGTGACCGAGTGCTCGTCTTACAGGACGGTGTTCGCAGCGGTTCCGTCGGATCGCAGTCGGGCGACCATGGTGAGACGGTCGATCCGCTCAGTGCCGAGCGCATCGAGGTAGTGAAGGGCCCGGGCACCTTGCTTTACGGGAGCAACGCACTCGGAGGTGTGGTCAACGTCATCGGGCATCACGAAGACGAGGCACAGAACGGCGTTCGGGGATTTTTCACCGGGGTCGGCGGAACTGCCGATAAGCAGGCCGGGGCTGCGGGCGGTGCAGAGTACGGTGTGAAAAACTGGCTGTTTCGCGGCAATGTGAGTGCACAGCGAACGGCTGATTTTCAGTCGCCACTTGGTGCGATACCGAATTCGGCATCTCGGTCAAACTCGGGCTCTTTCGGCGTGGGCTACTACGGAAAAAAAGCCTATATCGGCGGAACGTTCGGTGCGGATATTCGTCGCTACGGGATTCCGTTCGCCGCACTTTTCGAAGCAGCTCCGAAAGAAGGCGAATTGCCGGTCGTCGATGAAGAGATCGACATTCGCGCACGTCGCTACAGTGGCCGCATCACGGGCGGCTTCCGTGAGCTAACCACTCCCGTTATCAGCGGCATCCAGTACAGCTTGGATTACACCGACTATCGACATAAGGAGATCGAGCGGGCCGACGGCATAGACGAAGTTGGTACGATATTCGATAACAAAACGCTTTCGTACAGATCGCTTTTCGAGCAGACAAAGCACGGGCAACTCACGGGCAGATTTGGTTTCGAAGGCTTTGACAGAGAGTACGCGGTCAACGGTGCTGAGCAATTAATCCAAGGAACGGTGAGCCATAAAGCTCTCTCGGTCTTTGCACTAGAGGAACTGAACTTTGAGCGGGTCAAGTTCCAGTTCGGCGGGCGGGTTGAGAACAATCGCTACGCTCCGGAAAGCGCCGATCTCCGCAGCCGTAGCTTTACGGGAATTTCCGGCGGTGCGGGTATCAACGTCTCGCTTTGGAAAGGCGGAGCGTTCATTGCCAACTACTCACATTCATTCCGGGCACCCGCCCTCGAGGAGCTTTACAACAACGGCCCTCACATCGGAAACGTAACTTTCGAGATCGGCAACAACGATCTTTCAAACGAACGTTCGAACGGCCTCGATCTTTCCCTCCGTCATCAGTCGAAAGGGCTCAGATTCTCGGGCGACGTTTTCTACTATCGAATCAGTGATTTTGTCTATCTTGCACCGCAGGACGAGGACGGCGACGGCCAGATCGATATCATGGATGGCTTACCCGTCGCGCGGTACGAACAGTCGAATGCGACTTACTTCGGCGCCGAACTAAACGGAGAAGCGACTTTCAACAAGTATGTCGGCGGATTTCTTAGTCTCGATTTCGTTCGGGCACGGCTCGTTGACGAAAGGCTCGATATTCCACGGATCCCACCGGCGCGTGCGCGCGTCGGCCTCGATCTTCGTTACAAGGACCTCAGTGTCCGGCCCGAAGCCGTATTCGTGACCGATCAGAACAGGATCTTCCCGCTGGAAACTCGAACTGCCGGGTACGGGATTTTCAACGTCGCCGCGTCCTATACGATCGGCCGCCAGCACTCCGCCCATATCTTTACGGTAAACGCGTACAATCTCAGCGACAGGCTATATCGCAATCACATATCGTTTATTAAGGAGCTCGTTCCCGAGATCGGCCGCGGTATCCGCTTCGGCTACACGGTGCGGTTCTTTTAGTTGCGTGGTCGATGAATTGAATGTCTATAATCGCTTCGTAGACAATTTGGCGAGAGGAATTTTTATGCAAACCAAAGGCTTGTTTTTTGATACGAAAGGCGGGGCGACTACCGCCTACGTAGCTGCCCCTGAAGAGCCGACCACGAAAGCCGTTCTTGTAATTCAGGAGTGGTGGGGTTTGAACGAGCATATAAAGGATATCGCTGGTAGGTACGCGGACGAGGGATTCATCGCCATCGCACCCGACATGTATCGCGGTAAGCTCGCGACGAACAGCGATGAAGCGGGTCGGATGATGAAAGAACTCACGAGCGAAGATGGCCTCGACATCATCGAGAACTGTGTTGAAGCGGCGCGAGCGGAACACGGTCTTTCTCATTTCGGTATCACCGGCTTTTGTATGGGTGGGACTTTTGCGCTCCTCGCTGCATGCGAGCTCGAAGGATTTAGCGCGGCGGCGCCGTTCTACGGTGATATCCCGAGCGAGGACATTCTGCAGAAACTTCGGACGCCGACGATCTTTATTTCGGGAACAAAGGACGGGTGGATAAATTCTGACAAAGTAGGCTTGCTCGAAGACGCCGCCGAGAAATACGAGCTGCCGATCCACTCGGTCAAGTACGATGCGGATCACGCCTTCTTCAATAACACGCGCCCGGAAGTCTATGACGAGACGGCAGCGAAAGACGCCTGGGCGCTCGTGATCGGGTTTTTTAACGACAAACTCTAAACGCTAAGACGAACGCCGCCGGGAAGCGAATTAATAAAGTCAGTACTCATCATCCGACTTTCTTTACGTTCCAGCTTCCGGGTGTACATCTCTGCGTCTGCTGCCTTCATCGCGTTATCGAGATCGTCTGGGGTTGCGTAATTGGTAAATCCCCACGACACGCCAACGCTGATAGGCTTGGATATTTTGTCGATCTTTATCGCCTGCAGAAGGGTATCGAGACGCGCCATGCGGTCCTCTGCTCTCGCTGCGTCCATGCTTACCATAACGACGAAGAACTCGTCGCCGCCCCACCTATAGATGAGATCCTCGGCACGGATGATCTCGCGGATCGCCCGAACTACCGAGCGGATCACTACGTCGCCGGCGGCGTGGCCGAAGCAATCGTTTATCACCTTCAGATCGTCGATGTCAAAAAATCCAACGCAGCCAGAGGCCGCATTTTGGTCCTCGCCTTGCTTACGAACAAATCCGTAGAACGCGTGACGGTTGAACGCCGAGGTCAGCGGATCGGTATGGACCAAGTTCTCAAGCTGCTTCTGCGCCGAGCGCAGCTCATCGTTCGTACTTTCGTAATCGTCAAGCACTTTTTCAAGGAGGATGATCACCATGCCGACGCCGAGGGCGGCCTGCAGGACTAGGTCAACCGCCGAATGATACGAGATGAAAGCGGTCGGAAATGCAGCAATGCTTCCTGCTGAAAAAAGTATCGAGTAGAGGGAAAAATCCACCGTCAATAAAGCCAGGGATATGTGCATCACACGCCATCCGAACGTAGATTGTTTCGACCGCCTTAGCCAGTAAAAGGCAGTCGCAAAGAAACCGGCAAGGATTAGGGCGTGGAGGTTAAAAGCATCGTTAAAGCTGGAGACTAGATACGGCAGTGCGATTGCGGCGATGACGAACGGTACTATCATCAGCTCCGAGCGCGGCTTTAGCTCGTACTTTCCATCCAGGCTCCGGCATCCAGCGACCAGCATGTAGCCGAAGAGATACTCGCCGAGAAAATAGTATGTGAAAAGAAAGGATGCGTACTCCTCGTAGCTAAAAGCGAGCCGGAGGCAGATGAGCGCAAACGACAGGCATAACCACGCCATCGCCCAATATTTTAGAGCGGTAAGACGTAGCGAACGGCGGAGACACAGTGAAAGCACGGTGATTAGAATTACGCCATTTAGTTGAACAATGAGACCGACATTCGAATCCATATCGCGGCAGTGATGAAATGGGGTTAGGGAGAGGAGGTGTCAGGAGTGGGGATCCGCCCTACCATCTTATGACACGCCCCGAGTGCGTGTCTATATATTTTTCAACAGGGTTTCGAGCTCGTCTCGTTTCGGAAGTGAGGTTCGGGCTCCGACGGAGCGGCATTTTAGTGCAGCAACTCCGTTAGCGATCCGCGCACTTTCTTCCACCGACTCACCGCTCACAAGACCGTATAACAGACCGGCGCGAAA
>JBKJOR010000337.1:0-4596 GCA_046595575.1 Pyrinomonadaceae bacterium
GTGCCGATCCCCCGCGTATGTAGAGGTGATCGCGGAATCAGGCTGGAGTGGTTTTGGAAACAGTACGTCGCTGACGGGCGTGTCTGCTTGCCATGTAAGACCGTTGTCCAGGCAAACGCGACCGTATCTCTGGAGGGAGTTAGGCTCGGTCGGGGCCGACGTCGCGTCATTTCGCTCATCGAACCACGTCACAACGATCTTTCCCTGAGCGTTCACGGCCAGCGAAGGTTGCCATTGTGCTTTGCCGCTCGCGTCGGTGTTCATCTGCAGCGGAGAAGACCAGGTGCTTCCGTTGTCTATTGAGCGTATATAAAAGACGTTTCCAGGATCCGTGAATGGTGTGCCCGGCCGCGACGCATAGGTGTAATGCACAACGCCGCTAGGCCCGACTCCGGGCTGGCCCCAACCTAACTGACGCCAGTAACCTGCTACCGGGGTCGTATACATCCCGGCAAAATACCCGCTTACACTACGCCCGGACCCGAGAAAGGCAGTACCTTGCGCGAATGCTCCCGACCATGAAAGCCCTCCGTCGATTGACCTGTAGATATAATTAACTCGCGGCCCGTTTAAGCCGCCGCCGCCTTCGTCCATTGCCTGCACATAAATCCCGCCGTCAGACCCGAGGCTGCCCGTAATTTTCACCGACCGGCGGAAGGTGGGGGAAACGATGACCGGCGTTGTC
Organism: Pyrinomonadaceae bacterium; assembly: GCA_046595575.1. Lineage (GTDB taxonomy): Bacteria > Acidobacteriota > Blastocatellia > Pyrinomonadales > Pyrinomonadaceae > OLB17. The sequence goes on from JBKJOR010000337.1 coordinate 686, forward strand.
CAGGTTAGGCCGTGGTCATTCGAAAAGACCATTTGGATAGCACCGCCCGCGACAGCAAAGTTATTGAAAGCCGCGTACTGTCTCCCATAGAACGGGCTGCTCACGTTGTTATCAACCCAAGTCGTAAGGCCATCAGGCGTTCCTGCGTTTGCGTAGCACCCACTGTTAACCCAGGTAATTCCGTCAAGGGACTCCCACTGACCATAGCCATTGGCGCAGCGTGCGGCAATAAAACCGATGAACCATTTGGATGCGCTCCTGCTGTAGAAAACGGAGGGATCGCCGTAACAGGCGCCGCCGTCGGTAAAGCGGTAAGCGAGGCGCGTAAACGAGGCGCCGCCGTCAGTCGATACTGAGACGCTACAAAGACTGTTAGCCGCATCCTGCGAACCATCCATAGCCACGACTATAGTGTTGCCATGTCCCCACGCCGAGCTTTCGGCTTGTGTGACGAGGGGATGCGCTTGACTAGTAGTGACCAGATTGATGTCGGTACCGCCCAACGCCAAAGGACTCGAAGGACGGGGAAACGCGATATCAACTAGCGTCTGCGGTAAGACCGGCGCTCCGGCAGATCCCCGACGGCAATGCTGAAGTATTGCGCCCGCCCGCGGGTTCGTTTGCTTTTCGATGTGCAATTCTTCAAGGCGTGAGCAGTCGAACGCCGCGGCGCCGAGCGGATCACCAGCTAGTTCGTTATTAACTGAATGCGAGTCTGAACCGTCGTTTTGAGCGTGCGACAGTGTAAGGGCAACTGTCCCCAAAACGATAACGACACCCAGTAAGGCTGTGGCGGTTTTAAAGGATCGCGAGCCTAAAAACAGTGGTTTGTGAAACACAGTTCATTCTCCTTTAAATTGTGCGAATTGAAGTTCAGACACGATAACACCACAAAGCTTGATCCGTCTATACTTTTCGTCAGCAGAGGGTATGTAGACCTGCCATTCGCTCGTGAGGAACAAGAAAAAACGCCGCTTCTACTGATGCGAGGGTCGGTTTTGCTGACTCTAGGCGAGGCAATTCCCGGCGTGGAAACACCGTCGCGGGCAAATGTGTCGACGAACAGGATAGTTATTTTATTGTGCATTCCGGAGCTTCCAGGTGTCCTAGACGAAGTATTCGTCGCACAATTGCTAATAGGTGAGGTAAAAGAAAAAAGCAGCGTATCCCTTGAGACGCTGCTTTCTTGCTGCCATTTAGCCGTCGATGGCGGCGCACCAAGATTAATCGTCGTCCTCGTCTTCGACGACCGCGAGTAGCGACGCGCTTGTTACGCGATCTTCGTCGCCGGTTTTGATCAGTGTGACACCTTGCGCACTTCGGCCGGTTTCGCGGATCCTATCGACGCCGAGACGGATGAGCTTCGCCTGCTGCGTGATGATCATGATCTCGCTGTCCTCTTCTATCGGGAACGAGGCGACGACCTTCCCGGTCTTCGCGGTCGTCTTCATATTGATGACGCCCTTGCCGCCGCGCTTTGTTAGTCGATAACTGCTAACGATCGTTTGCTTACCAAAGCCGTTCTCGGAGATCGAAAGAATTTTCTCGGTGCCCTCTTGCGATACGGCACATACGGACACGACCTCGTCTCCCTTGCGTAGATTCACGCCGCGGACACCTCGTGCAGCACGACCCATCGGACGCACGTCTTTCTCATTGAATCTCACCGCCATCCCGTCATGCGTCACGATGAAGATCTGACACTTGCCATCGGTCCGGATGACGTCGAGCAGCTCGTCTCCCTCGTCAATGTTGATAGCGTTGATGCCGTTCGCCCGGATGTTCTGAAAGTCGCCGAGCTGCGATTTCTTGATTACGCCGTGCTTTGTCACGAACGTCAGGTAAACCTCTTCGCCAAAGTCACGGACGGGCATGACGGCGACAAGCTTTCGCTCGCTGGAAAGCTGGACTAGATTCACGACCGCTTTCCCACGTGCGGCCGCTGCGGCCTCTGGAATCTCATGGACCTTCATCTTAAAGACCTGGCCATCGTCGGTGAATATCATCAAGTACGCGTGCGTCGAGGCGATGAACAGATGTTCGACGAAGTCTTCGTTCTTTGCAGTCGCTCCGAGACGGCCTTTACCACCGCGGCCCTGACGCGAGTACGTCGAGACCGGGGTGCGTTTGATGTAGCCCGCTTTTGTGACTGTGATCGCGACGTCCTCGTCCTTGATCAGATCTTCGATATTGAACTCGGCCCCCGCATCGACGATAACCGTCCGTCGTGCGTCGCCGAAATTCCGCTTTACCTCTTCCAGCTCGTCGATGATCACCTGACGAAGCACGGGTTCGTTAGAAAGAATGTTTTCGAGCTCGGCAATGTGCTTGATGAGAGCTTCGTACTCATCGAGGATCTTCTGACGTTCGAGCGCCGATAGACGACGAAGCTGCAGATCCAGGATCGCCTGCGCTTGAATATCCGAAAATCCGAGTCCCGAAATAACTTTCCGAAGATCTTTGACGAACGCATCCTGCGACTTGTCGCCGGTGATGCCGCGCCATTTCTTGATCTCAGCGATAGCATCGAATTTTGCTGTCAGCCACGTCTTCGCTTCATCGACCGAACGCGAACTTCGAATAAGTGGGATTATGTAGTCGAGCGCATCGATGGCCTTGTTCAAGCCCTCTAAGATATGTGCCCGTGCTTGCGCCTTGCGAAGCTCAAACTCCGTTCGACGTCGGACGACTTCGCGACGGAACTGGAAGAAATACTCGAGCATTTCTTTCAGCGTTAGCACTCTCGGCTGACCATCCACGATCGCGATGCTAATGATGCCGAACGACGACTGTAGCGGTGTCAGTTTGTAGAGCTTATTTAGAACGACCTGCGGAACAGCGTCGCGCTTCAACTCGATGACGATCCGCATTCCCTCGCGGCTCGATTCGTCGCGAAGCTCAGAAATTCCGTCGAGCCGTTTCTCGTGCACGAGCTCGGCGATCTTTTCGATCAGCCGGGCCTTGTTAACCTGGTAAGGAATCTCGGTAATGACGACAGCGTCGCGTTCGCGTTCGCCGCGTCCGATCCGGTCGATCGCCGCCTTGGCCCGCATCTGGATAATCCCGCGTCCCTCGCGATAGGCCCTATGAATTTCTTCGCGTCCGTAAATAAATCCGGCGGTTGGAAAGTCGGGGCCAGGAACTATACTGATCAGCTCGTCGACCGTGATCTCCGGGTTTTGGATGACTGCTATGGTGGCGTTCAGGATCTCGGTCATGTTATGCGGCGGGATTTTAGTCGCCATCCCGACCGCGATCCCCTCCGATCCGTTTACGAGAAGATTCGGAAAGCGGGTCGGCATCACCGACGGTTCTGAAAGCGAATCGTCGTAATTAGGCGTAAAATCGACTGTTTCTTTCTCGATGTCCGCGAGGATCTCGTTTGTCAGCTTGGCCAGACGAACTTCGGTGTATCGCTGTGCCGCGGCGTTGTCACCGTCTATCGATCCAAAGTTACCCTGGCCGTCTACCAGCGGATACCGCATCGAGAAATCCTGTGCGAGCCGCACCAGCGTGTCATAGATCGATTGGTCTCCGTGCGGGTGATACTTACCCATACAGTCACCTACAACTCGGGCTGACTTTTTGTACGGCTTGTTAAATGTATTCCCCAGTTCGTGCATCGCCCAGAGCACGCGGCGATGGACAGGTTTAAGGCCGTCACGCACATCCGGCAGAGCTCGACCGATAATTACCGACATCGCATAGTCGAGATACGATCGACGCATTTCGTCTTCGATGTTTACTTGGTTACGTTCCAGAATAGAATCCATTTTAATTCCCGTTTCGTCTTAAACTTGTATAATTTGCGGTAGCCAGGAGTAACCGGCAGGACTAAAAAAATCTAGAAATATTTTCCGTTTGATGTTATGCTTCATTTTACAGGCGGACGGCCTGTTTAGCAACTTGCC